>NZ_JAMZBD010000246.1:0-4677 GCF_024158685.1 Halomonas sp. 707D4
TCACCCTGAGCCTCGGCGCCACCCTCATCGACACCCCGACCCAGGACCTGAGCAGCCTGCTCGGCCAGGGCGATCAGGCCCTTTACGAAGCCAAGCGCGCCGGGTCGGGACGGGTGGGCGTCGGCGAGCAGAAACGGCGCGCGCGCCTGGAAGCCGCGCCGGTTGTAGAGCGAGGTGAGCGGGTCACGCTCCGCCAGGCGCGTGATCTGGCGCTCGCGCCGGTAGCGCACCGTGCCGGTCATCGACAGCGCGATCAGCAGGATCGCCATCACGCCTTCGATCAGCGAGACCCGAATCATCAGCCCCTGGTAGAGCGACAGGTCGAGCAGCGTGCCCGGGACCAAGGCGTAGACCGCCTTGACCAGATAGAAGAGGCCGTGCGCCAGCAGTACGTAGTGCAGTTGGCGCGTGCCCACGCTGGCAGCCCCGGGTTCGAGCTTGAGAAGCTGCCCTGCGTAGATCGCCAGAGTGCCGACGAACAGCGAGTTGACGACCATGTAGAGCCGCGAACTCAAGACCCATTCCGAAAACGGCAGCAGGGCGCACCAGGCGGGCACCAGCAGCCACCAGAGACGCGAAGGCGCATGGTTGACGAAGCGCGCCACGCCGAGCATGAAGCAGGCGTGGGCGAGTACCAGCAGACCGTTGGCGAACCAGACGCCGACGAAGTAGAACCCGTAGCTGCGCAGCAGCGACAGGCTCGAGCCGAGGACCACCAGCAGGAACCCGGCGGACCAGTACACCAGCGCCCGTTCCCGGGCGCTGCGCCATTCGAGCAGCAGGTAGAGGGCGGCAGCAAGCGCCAGGGCGACGTTGATCGTCAGAATCGTCGGGGGGTCGAACGCCATGGGTCACGCAACTCGGTTGATTGGCCGTTGAGTCTGGCTGCCATGATGCTTCAATCCCTCAAGCTCATGATTCGCCAATGGCGCGCTTCGGCGACCTGGCGCAGCGTATCGTCGGGGTCGACGGCGACCGGATGCTCCACGGTTTCGAGCAGCGGCAGGTCGTTGTGAGAATCGCTGTAGAACCAGGCCCCCTCCATGGTCAGGTCCTGCGATTCGAGCCATTCGTTCAGACGTGTGATCTTGCCTTCACGGTAGCTGGGAACACCCGATACCTTGCCAGTATAGCGTCCGTCGACCATTTCCGGTTCAACGGCGATCAGGTCGTCGACGCCCAGGCGTTCGGCGATCGGCCCGGTGATGAAACGGTTGGTGGCGGTGATGATCAGCAACGTGTCGCCCCGGGTGCGGTGGCGGGCCAGAAGCTCCTCGCCCTTGGCGAGAATGTGCGGCTCGATCTTGCTGACCATGAACTGCTGATGCCAGGCGGCGAGCTGCTCGGTGGAGTGCTCGGCCAGGGGCTTGAGCGCCACGGCCAGAAAGGCGCCCATGTCGAGCGTGCCCGCCTGGTAGTCCGCCAGGAAGCGGTCGTTGGCTTCACGGTAGGCCACCGGGTCGACGGCGCCCTGTTCCAGCAGGAACTCGCCCCAGGCGTGATCGCTGTCGATGGATAAGAGCGTGTTGTCCAGATCGAAAATGGCCAGGCTCACGGTGTTCCCCTTGTGCTTGATGTTCTGGTCTCGAGTGATCGGCGTTCAGGCAAAGGCAGTGGTGTTTGGCCACCTGAAGGCAGGGCCTGAACGAAAGCGCGGCGGATTATCGCAGACTCCCTCTTTTCTGCCCACTTCGGCTGTCCACGCTCGGCAAGCGTCGGTTTTGCACCGTTATCGCCCCTGGACGTCATATTGTATTGATACGCTTGACCGCCTTATGGAAAAATGAGGACAACTGAAAATTCAAGAAGGTGAAGTCCGTGATCGACGCTGACGGCTTTCGCCCCAATGTTGGCATCATCATCGTCAACGGCCAGGGGCAGCTGCTTTGGGCGCGTCGTGTAGGGCAAAATGCGTGGCAGTTCCCCCAGGGAGGCATCAAAGCAAGCGAAACTCCACAACAAGCGCTTTATCGTGAACTGTTTGAGGAGATCGGCCTGACCGCCGACGATGTCGACATTGTCGCCTGCACCCGGGGGTGGCTGCGCTACCGTCTGCCACGACGCATGATTCGTACCCACTCGCGGCCGGTGTGTATCGGCCAGAAACAGAAGTGGTTTCTACTCAGGATCCGATGTCAGGAGAACCGGATCTGCATGACGGCCACGCCCAAGCCGGAGTTCGACGGCTGGCGCTGGGTGAGCTACTGGTACCCGCTGGGCCAGGTCGTGCCCTTCAAGCGGGAAGTGTACCGGCGAGCCTTGAGAGAGCTTTCCCCGCGCGTCCAGCGCCTTGCCCTGGACGACGAGTAACGAGCGATGAGCCGGGCGCGTTTCATGGCGCCCGGGACGCCGTGGCCTCAACTCCTCAGCGAGGACAACAACAGTGAAGTCTAAAACATCCATGCTCGAGGTATTGCGGCGCGTCATCCAGGAGGTCAATGGCGCGAGAACCCTGGAGGCCGCGCTCTCCACCATGGTACGCCGAATTCGCAAGGCGATGCAGACCGACGTCTGCTCGTTCTATCTTTTCGACCGCGAGCTCGAGTCGCTGGTGCTGATGGAAACCATCGGCCTGCGTACCCAGGCGGTAGGGCGCGTGGTGCTGCCCCTCGGCGAGGGTCTCGTGGGCATGGTCGCCCAGCGCAGCGAACCCTTGAACCTCGAGGATGCCCGCGCGCATCCGCACTTTCGCTACTTCGAGGCCACCGGCGAGGAGCGCTACTCGAGCTTTCTGGGCGTGCCGATCATCCATCAGCGCCTCATGCTGGGCGTCCTGGTGGTGCAGCAGGCGGAAAAGCGCCGCTACGACGACGAGGACGAAGCCTTTCTGGTCACCATGGCCGCCCAGCTTGCCGGCGTGCTCGCCCACGCTCTGGCCACCGGCAACCTGACCCGCCCGGCGCTGCCCGGCGGGCAGGCGATGTTCAAGGGCGTGGCCGCCTCGCCGGGGATCGCCATGGGGCAGGCCGTGGTCATCACGCCGCCGGCGGATCTCAACAGCGTGCCGGACTTGATTCCGAGCGACCAGGAGTTCGAGATCGCGCGCCTCAAGGAGGCCATTGCCCAGACGCGCCAGGAGATCCGCGCCGCCGCCGAGCGCCTGGCCAACCGGATATCCGCCCAGGAGCTGGCGCTGTTCGACGTCTACCAGCAGATGCTGGGCGAGGCGGCGCTGGCCGAGGAGGTCGAGAAGCGCATTCGCGAAGGGCAGTGGGCGCCGGGGGCGCTGGCGGACGTGGTGCGCCGCCACGTGCAGTATCTCGAGCGGGTCGACGATGACTACCTGCGCGAGCGTGCCGCCGACATTCGCGACCTGGGGCGGCGCGTGCTCGGCCACCTGCAGCAGGACACCCCGACGACCCCGGAAACCTATCCGGACAACGCCATTCTCGTCGGCGACGAGATCAGTGTGGCCATGCTCGGCGAAGTGCCCAAGGGCAAGCTCAAGGGGCTCGTGTCGGTGCGCGGGTCGAGCACCTCTCACGTCGCCATCGTCGCCCGGGCCATGGGCATTCCCACGGTGCTGGGCATGGTCGATCTACCGCTGCCTCGGCTCAACGGCGCACCGGTGGTGCTCGATGGCCACCGCGGGCGGCTGTTCGTGCGTCCCGCCCCGGAACTCCAGGCCCGCTACGCGAGCTTCATCGCCGAGGAGCAGGCGCTGAGCGACCTGCTCGAGCACGAGCAGGACCTGCCCAGCGAAACCCCGGATGGCCACCACGTGCCGCTGATGGTCAACACGGGCCTGGCGGTGGATGCCGCGACGCTGTTGAAAAGCCGCATCGGCGGGGTGGGGCTCTACCGTACCGAAGTGCCGTTCATGATCGCCGAGCGCTTTCCCGGCGAGAAGGAGCAGATGCGCATGTACCGCGAGCAGCTCGAGGGCTTCGCGCCCCTGCCAGTGGTGATGCGCACGCTGGACATCGGCGGCGACAAGGACCTGCCCTATTTCCCCATCGAGGAGGCCAACCCGTTTCTTGGCTGGCGCGGCATGCGCGTCACTCTCGACCATCCGGAGGTGCTCATGGTGCAGCTGCGCGCCATGCTGCGTGCCTCCCACGGGATCGACAACCTCTACGTGCTGTTTCCCATGATCACCAACGTCGAAGAGCTCGACGAGGCCTTGAAGCTTCTCGACCGGGCGATTCTGGAGCTCGGCGAGGAGGGCATCGCGGTCGAGCGCCCCTTGGTGGGCGTGATGATCGAGGTGCCCGCGACCATCTATCAGATGGACGCGCTGGCCAAGCGGGTGGATTTCTTCTCGGTGGGCAGCAACGACCTGACCCAGTACCTGCTGGCAGTGGATCGCAACAATCCCCGGGTATCGAGTCTTTATGACGCGATGCATCCGGCGCTTCTCGGCGCACTGGTGGAGCTCTCCCAGGATGCCCTGCGCCTGGGCAAGCCCATTTCACTGTGCGGCGAGCTCGCCGGCGACCCCTCCGGCGCTTTGCTGCTGATGGCGATGGGCTTCTCGACGCTTTCCATGAACGCCCCCAGCCTGCCCAAGGTGCGCGCCGCGATTCGCCGCGTGTCGCTGGCGGACGCGAAGACGCTGCTGGGCGAAATCATGGCGCTGGATACGCCGGCGCAGGTACGCGAGCACTTGAACCGACGCATGGACGAGTGGCAGCTTGCACACCTGCTGCCGCCCCGGGATTGAGCGCGCCCTTCAAG
>NZ_JAMZBD010000247.1:0-4662 GCF_024158685.1 Halomonas sp. 707D4
GGGTCCTCGACGAAGCGCTCGCCGATACGCGCCATGGCCGGCAAGCGAGTCACCCCCGCCTTGATGCGCTGCACGCGCCCGCCTTCCTGATCGATGCCCAACAGCAAGTCGGGGCGTTCGGCGCGCACGCTGGCGCACAGCCGACGAACCTGCTCGGCGTTCTCGACGTTGCGCGCGAAAAGGATGACGCCGCCGACGGCGGGATCGCGCAGCAGGGTCCTTTCGGCAGCCGTGAGGGAGGGGCCTTCCAGGTCGAGCATGACCGGGCCAAGCGATTGTGTCATGAGCTTAGATCCAACGAAACGGGCGCCAATTCTAGTCGATCGGCGCGCTCAGGCAAAATCCGCCGTCACGCCGGGTTCTCGCCGTGAAGCCAGACCGGCGTTCCGGGGGGCGCGGCGGCGAACAGCGTCAGGAGATCGTCATTGCGCACCCGGATGCAGCCGTGGGAGGCGGCGACGCCCATCGGCTCGTCAGCGGGCGTGCCGTGCAGGTAGATGTAGCGGCGCTGGGAATCGACGCGCCCGCCGCGGTTGACGCCGCGCTCGAGCCCGCAGAGCCACAGGATGCGGGTGAGGATCCAGTCACGCTCCGGGTGCGCTTGGGCAAGCGCCGGGGTGAACACTTCACCGGTGAAGCGCCGCCCGCGAAATACCGCGTTCTCCGGCAGGCCTTCGCCGATGGCGGCGCGCACGTAGTGCCAGCCGCGCGGGGTGCGCCCGCTCCCCTCCTCCTCGCCGACGCCATTGATGCCGGTGGAGATGGCGCACGCGTGGATCACGTCTCGCCCCTGCCAGAGGCACAGCTCCTGCGACTGGCAGTCGATCTCGATCCAGGCATCCTCTGCCGGCGGCAGCTCAGCCAGCTTCGGGGTGAGCATGGGCGGGCTCCTCGAGGGCGGTGGGCAACGGCGCGTGCATGGCGGCGACCACCACCGGGCGCAGGCGGCGCACGAGATCGCGAATCGACACCTGCTCGCCGTACTCCTTGTCGGCGATGTCGCGCAGCGCGTCGAGCCCGGAAAGCGTGAAGATCACCGTACCGAGCATGAAGTGCAGCCGCCAGAAGCGTTCGGCATCGGGAAGCCCCGGGGTTGCCTGGCGTACCAGCTCGACGAAACGGGTGAAGACATCGCCGTACTGCTCCTGGATGTAGCGGCGCAGGTGCCCTTGGGCCTGGCTGTAGGCCAGCCCCAACAGGCGCATGAAGACCTTGAGGCTGTTGCGCTCGGCGGGCACCGTCAGCACCGTGGTCGCCATGGTCTCGAGCAGCACCTCAAGGGGAATCTGCTGCTCGCCATGATGCGCCTGCAGCTCGTCGAGCGCCGCATGGAAGCGCTCGCTGAACGGATCGAGATAGCGGGCGAACACGGCCTGGATCAGCGCCTTCTTCGACCCGAAATGGTAGTTCACGGCGGCCAGGTTCACCCGCGCCTTGCTGGTGATGTTGCGCAGCGAGGTTTCGGCGAAGCCACGCTCGGCGAACAGCACCTCTGCGGTATCGAGGATACGCGTGACCGTATCTGACTGCGCCATGGCGTCCTCCAGAAAACGAGTGTTTAAAACATCGCGGCATAGTAGGCCATTCACGCTCCGGGCTCAATCGTCAAAACGACGGGTTCTGGCCCGAGAAAGCCAGCGCGCGCTTTATAAACCGGGGCTTAGGTCATATACTGGATACAGAGACATACTGTATACTTAAACACATGTTCCGACTGTCATCTTTTTAGTTACCCGTTTACCCTGGAGAGCGCCATGTCACGCCCGCTTACCGTTCGTCAACAGCACGTGTTCGACTTCATCGTCAAGACCATGAACGACTACGGCTACCCGCCGACGCGCGCGGAAATCGCCAAGGCGCTCGGTTTTCGCTCTCCCAATGCCGCCGAGGAGCACCTGCGCGCACTCGAGCGCAAGGGGGCGATCCGCATCATTCGCCACACCTCGCGCGGCATCCGTCTGCCCAACCAGGAAGGCGCCGACGCGCCGGACACCGCCCCGGCCGCCAACGATTCAGCGGATACCAATACCAGCGGGCTGCCGATCATCGGCGAGGTGGCGGCAGGCAGCCCCATTCTCGCGGCGGAACACATCGACCGCTACTGTCCGCTGCCCGCGGAGTACTTCACGCCCAAGGCCGACTACCTGCTGCGCGTGCGCGGGCTCTCGATGAAGGACATCGGCATTCTGGAAGGTGACCTGCTCGCCGTGCACCGCACCGAGCGGGTACGCGATGGCCAGATCGTGGTGGCGCGCCTCGAGGACGAAGTGACCGTCAAGCGCTTCAAGCGCGACGGCCACCAGGTGACGCTGCTGGCGGAGAACAGCGACTTCGCCCCCATCGAGATCGACCTGCGCACTCAGCAGCTCGACATCGAAGGGGTCGGCGTCGGCGTGATTCGCGGCGGCAGCGGTCAGGCGCTGGGCTAGGAAGTCTCGGCCTTCGGCCGACGCTTGCAATCGAGAACGGGGCATTGCGCCCCGTTTTCGTTTCTATCAGCCGAACACCACGGTCTTGTTGCCGTCGATCAGCACCCGATCCTCGAGATGCCAGCGCAGCCCGCGGGCCAGCACCGATTTCTCCACGTCGCGACCGAAACGCACCAGATCCGCCGGCGTATGGCAGTGGCTCACGCGGTGAATGTCCTGCTCGATGATCGGCCCGGCATCGAGCTCCTCGGTCACGTAGTGGCAGGTCGCGCCGATCAGCTTCACGCCCCGGGCGTAGGCCTGGTGGTACGGCTTGGCCCCGGCGAAGGACGGTAAAAAGCTGTGGTGGATGTTGATGATCTGCCCGGCGTAGTGCTCGCAGAGCGCCGGCGGCAGGATCTGCATGTAGCGGGCGAGCACGATGCAGTCCGCCCCGAGCGCCTCGATCTGCGCCTGGACGGCATCGAAGGAGGCCTGCTTGTTCGTCGGGTCCACGGCGATATGGAAATAGGGAATCTCGTACCACTCGGAAAGCGCCCGCATGTCCGGGTGGTTCGAGATGATGCCGACGATGTTGCAGTCGAGCTCGCCGGCCTGCCAGCGGTAGAGCAGATCCACCAGGCAGTGCGACTCCTTGGAGACCATGATCACCACGTTGCGGCGCTTCTGGGTATCCACCAGCGCCCACTGCATGTCGAAGGTGGCGGCGATCGGCGCGAACGCCTTTTCGAGTTCATCGGCGCTCATGCCGATGGAGTCGGCGAGGATCTCGTAGCGCATGAAGAAGCGCCCGGTCTGCAGGTCCGAATGCTGGCTCGCTTCGGTAATGGAACCACCATGCTGGGCGATGAAGCTTGACACGCGGGCGACGATGCCCACCTGATCGGGGCAGGAAACCACTAGACGGTAATAATGCGACATAAATAGACTCGACGTGAATGCACTCTAAAAACATGGCCCGCTGTCAGGCCCTGCCGGCGCTCTACCCGGCAAGGGCGCTAGTGTAGCGCAAGCGGCGATCCGAGGCATTGCGATCATTGTTAGCCGCCTCCGCACACCGTATAGTTAAAGTCTTACTTTTCAGGCTGTTCAAAATCAATGGATCCATCACGCGTTCAACTTCGTCCCCGTCGCCGCCCACCCTTGCGTATTCTGCCGCTGGGTGGCTGCGGTGAAATAGGAATGAACCTGACGCTATATGGCCATGGCGATCACTGGATCGCCATCGATTGCGGCATGATGATTCGCCAGGACCTGCCGAGCGCACCGCTCCAGGTGCCCAATACCCGGACACTTGAAGAACTCGCGATCGCGCCCAAGGCGCTGTTCATCACCCACGGCCACGAGGATCATATCGGCGCGGTCGCCTGGCTGTGGCCCAAGTGGCAGTGCCCGATCTACGCCACGCCCCTGGCAGCGGGACTTCTGCGCCACAAGTTCGCCGAACACAGCCTGTCGAGCGCAGCGATTCGCGTGATCGAACCAGGCGAGGCGCTCGAGGAAGGCCCGTTCACGCTGCGCTACTTGCTGATGACCCACTCGATTCCCGAGAGCTGCGCGATCATGATGCAGGCCGGTGACCATCGGGTGCTGCATACCGGTGACTGGAAACTCGACCCGGAGCCGTTGATCGGCGCCTGCGTCGACCCGAGCCACTTTCAGGCGCTCGCGCCGATCGATCTGCTGGTGGGCGACTCCACCAATGCGCCGCTGCCCGGCAGCGCGGGCAGCGAAGGCGCGGTGGCCAAGGCCCTGGAACAGACGCTCAAGGAGTGCGAGGGGCGCGTGGTGGTTTCCTGCTTTGCCAGCAACCTGGCGCGGGTGTGGGCGATCGGCCAGGCGGCGGCACGAAACGGGCGCCGGGTGAGCCTGATGGGGCGCTCGATGGAGCGCATGGTGAGCGTGGCGCGCGGGCTTGGCTACCTGGACGACTTCCCGGCGCTGGTGCCGGCCCAGGACCTCGGTTACCTGCCGGCCAACGAGGTGGTGGTGATCGCCACAGGAAGCCAGGGCGAGCCGCGCGCTGCGCTCCAGCGCCTGGCCCAGCGTCGCCACCCCTTTCTGGACCTCGAGCCCGGCGATACCGTCATCTTCTCCGCCAAGGCGATTCCCGGCAACGAACGGCCGATCGCCGCGCTCAAGAAGCGCCTCGCCCAGCTCGGCGCGACGCTGTTCGACGAGACCAATCACCCGGAGCTGCACGCCACCGGCCACCCCGCCCAGGAGGAGCTCA
>NZ_JAMZBD010000248.1:0-4656 GCF_024158685.1 Halomonas sp. 707D4
CTCGACCGACAGCGTCTCGGGGTCGGCTTCGCCGGGCAGCCGGTAGCCGGGCATCACGTAGCGCCCGCGGCACAGCTGGCCGGCGGCCTCCTCTCGGCTGTAGGGTTGCCAGTCGAGCGCCTCGAAGGGCAGCGCCTCGCTCTGCGCGAAGGCGTGAGTCGAGGTCAGCGCCACCACGCCCAGCAGCGTGTGTCCCATCGGCGCGGTTCGCGCAAATCGCTTGCCCATGTTCGTTATCCTTGGCATCCAGAATCGGTATTATACAGCTCGCATCATGCCCGACCAGCCAGGAGCTTGCATGTCCCCTACCCGAATCGACGCTCTTACCCGCTGGGCCGCGAACGCCTGCGGTCTCGACCCCGCCGCCGTCATGCTCGCCCCGGCCGGCGGCGACGCCAGTTTTCGCCGCTACTTTCGCCTGACGCTGCCTGGCGGCGAGACCCGCATCGTCATGGACGCCCCGCCGGCCCAGGAGGACTCGGCCCCCTTCGTCACCATCGGCCGGCGGCTGCGCGCCGCGGGCCTGCCGGTGCCCGTCATTCACCAGGCCGATCTGGACGCGGGCTTTCTGCTGCTCGAGGACCTGGGCGACAGGCCGCTGCAGGAGGAGTACCAGGACGCCGCCCACGTCGTGTCCGCCACCCGGGAGGCGCTCACGCTCGTCGCCCGGCTGCAAAACGCCACCGACCCGAGCGCGCTGCCCGCCTTCGACGAGGCGCTGCTGCGCCGCGAGCTCGCACTGTTTCCCGAGTGGTGCCTCGGCCGCTGGCTCGAGCTCGCCCCGCCCACGACCTTCGACGCGCTGTGCGACGATCTGGTGGCGAAGGCACTGGCTCAACCGGTGGTCAGTGTACATCGCGATTTCGACGCCATGAACCTCATGCGCCACGACGAGCGCCTGTACATGATCGATTTCCAGGACGCGGTGGCGGGCCCGCTTGCCTACGACCCGATCTCGATTCTCTGCGGGCGCTACTGGCGCTTCACCCCCGCCGAGTTCGATGCCCTGGCCGGGGAGTTCTACCAACATGCGCGCCGCGACGGGCGCCTGGGCGCGAGCACCAGCGAGGCGGACTTTCTCGCTTCCTGCCGCGCCCTGGCCGCGCAGCGCTCGCTCAAGGTGCTGGGCATCTTCTGCCGGCTGACGCTGCGTGACGACAAGGCCGGCTATCTCGCCCGGCTGCCGCACTTTCTCGATCACCTGGAAGACAGCCTGGCGGCCCTTCCAGGCCATGCCGCCTTCGCCCGCTGGGTGGCGACGACGCTGCGCCCGGCCATCACCGCCCGGCTGGAGCAGGCCTCATGAAGGCGATGATCCTGGCCGCCGGGCTCGGCACGCGCATGCGCCCGCTCACCGACCACTGCCCCAAGCCGCTGTTGAGGGTGGGCGGTCGCGCCTTGATCGAGCACCACCTGGAGCGCCTGCTCCGGGCGTGCATCGAGGAGGTGGTGATCAACGTCAGCTACCGCGGCGAGCAGATCATGGCAGCGCTTGGCGACGGCGCCCGATACGGGCTTTCGCTGCGCTACAGCGTGGAGGAGACGCCGCTGGAAACCGGCGGCGGTATCTTCAACGCGCTGCCGCTGCTGGGCGAGACGCCCTTTCTACTGGTCAACGGCGACGTCTGGTGCGAGCGGCTGCCCACGCCCTCGCTCGCCCCCGGGCAGCTCGCCAGGCTGCTGCTGGTGGAGAACCCGCTCCACCACCCCGAGGGCGATTTTGCCCTCGACGACGGCCTGGCGCGCCTCGACAAGCCCGCGCTGACCTACTCCGGCATCGCGGTGCTGGACCCGGCGCTGTTCGCCGGCTGCTCCCCCGGCGCCTTCGCCCTGGCACCGCTTCTCAAGCGGGCGATCATTGATGGCCGGGTGGGCGCCGAACGACTCGACGGCCACTGGGTCGACGTGGGCACGCCCGCAAGGCTCGAGCAGCTCGAGCGCCACCTGACGGCAAAGGCTCCATGAGCCTTGCGAGGATATCGTCCTGACGCCCCAGGCACGCGAGCACCGCGGCCTGGGCGTGCTATGCTGCGCGCCACGACCCCCGGCGTACTGCCAGGCGAATCCACCCCCCACCCAACGAGAAGGAGAGCCGCGTGAAAGCACGGGTAAAATGGACAGACGGGCGCCAGTTCGTGGCGGAATCGGGCAGCGGCCACAGCGTGGTGATCGATGGACCGCCCGATCACGGCGGACGCAACACCGGCCCCCGCCCGATGGAGATGCTGTTGATGGGCATGGGCAGCTGCACGGCGTTCGACGTGCTGAACATCCTCGACAAGGCGCGGGCCGAGGTGAGTGACTGCGTGGCCGAGATCGACGCCGAGCGCGCCGATGAGGTGCCCGCCGTCTTCACCAAGATCCACGTGCACTTCGTGGTCACCGGGCGCAACCTCAAGGAGAAGCAGGTGCAGCGCGCCGTCGAGCTCTCCGCCGAGAAGTACTGCAGCGCCTCGATCATGCTGGTCAAGGGGGGCGTGGAGGTGACCCACTCCTTCGAGATCCTCCAGACGGACGCCGCTTGAAAAGGCGTCCCGGCAAAAAAGTGCCCGGGCGGGATGCAACGCACCCTTGAGGCGGGCATAATACGCCCGCCTCGCGCACTCGATGCCGAGGGATCTTTTGTACGCACGGTTCCGGCGCTGGCTCGTCGGGGTGTTTTCACTGCCATAGGGAGGTGCGGACGTGTCAGACAATCTCCGACTCCACGGGTTTAACAACCTCACCAGCTCGTTAAGCTTCAACATCTACGATATCTGCTACGCCAAGACCGAAGAGCAGCGCGCCGCTTATATCGACTATATCGACGAGCTCTACAACGCCGAGCGCTTGACGCAGATTCTCAAGGACGTGACCAACATCATCGGGGCTCACGTGCTCAACATCGCCCGCCAGGACTACGAGCCTCACGGCGCGAGCGTGACCATCCTGATCGCCGAGCACGAGCTCGACGAGCCGCTGCCCGGCCAGACCAAGCCAGGCCCGGGCCCCTTGCCGGAAACCGTGGTCGCGCACCTGGACAAGAGCCACGTCACGGTGCACAGCTACCCGGAATCGCACCCGGACAACGGCATCAGCACCTTCCGCCTGGACATCGACGTCTCGACCTGTGGTCACATCAGCCCGCTCAAGGCGCTGAACTACCTGATCCACAGCTTCGACTCCGACATCGTCACCATGGACTACCGGGTGCGCGGCTTCACTCGCGACGTGGACGGCAAGAAGCTGTTCATCGATCACGACATCGCCTCGATCCAGGACTACCTGGCCGACGATACCAAGCAGGCGTATCAGATGATGGATGTGAACGTGTATCAGGACAACATGTTCCATACCAAGATGCTGCTCAAGGACTTCGAACTCGACAACTACCTGTTCGGCACCTCGCGGCGCGACATCACCTTCGAGGAGGCCCGCGACATCGAGAGCCGCCTGCGCAAGGAGATGCTGGAGATCTTCTACTCGCGCAACCTGGACTAGGCCGGCGTTTGAAACAAGCGCCCGAGACGAAAAAGCCGACGCATGCGTCGGCTTTTTTTGTGGGTCAGTAGAGACTCGGCTCCCCTTCCGGGCGCGTCTTGAAACGCCGATGCAGCCACAGGTACTGCTCCGGGTGCTTGCGAATCGCCCGTTCGATGAACTGGTTGACCCGGGTGGCGTCCGCCACTTCGTCGCCGCTCGGGAAGTGCTCGAAGGCCGGCAGGCACTCGATGGTGTAGGTGCGATCGTCCGGGTTGCGGTGGAACATCAAGGGCACCACCGGCGCGCCGGTCATGCGGGCGATCTTCGCGGTCAGCCGGATGGTCGCCGCCTGCTGGTCGAACAGCGGCGCGAAGACGCTGACGTCGCGGCCGAAGTCCTGGTCCGGCGAGTACCACACGATATGCCCTGCCTTGATGCGACGCACCACGCCGCGCAGGTCGTGACGGTCGATCGCCTGGCCGAAGATGCGCGAGCGTGCCCTTGTCATGAAACGCTCGAACAGCGGGTTGTTGTGCGGGCGATAGACCACGTCCGCCGGGAAGAACAGCGAGTGCAGCGCCCCGCCGAGATCCAACGTCGAGAAGTGGATACCCACCACCAGCACGCCCTTGCCCTGGGCCTTGGCACGCGCCAGGTGCTCCTGGCCGTGATAGGCCACCCGATGGCGAAAGCCCTCGGCGCGCCGACACCAGGCGGTGGCGGTCTCGACCAGCCCGATGCCGTTGGCGATGAAGGTCTCCTTGACCAGCCGACGCTGGGCTTCAAGGCTCTTGTCGGGAAAGCACAGCGCAATGTTGGTCTCGGTGATGCGCCGCCGGCGACCGGCCAGCCGCCAGGCCAGAAGGCCAAGGCCGCGGCCGACGGCGAGCTTCAGCCGCCAGGGGAGCCAGGCGGCGACATACATCGCGCCGATGGCGAGCCAGGTCGGCCAGTAGCGCGGGTGGGCAAGCGAACGGGGAAAGGGTTTCTTCGACATTCCGACAACCGTGTTGGGGGCAACCGTCTCAATCAAGCGCCGCTATAATAGCGCGGCACGCGGGGAAGTACGCCGGTCAGCAGCGTATAGCTGATCGTATCGCAGTGGCGAGCCACCTCGTCCACCGAGAGCCTCGCCCCGCCTGCGCTTTCTCCCCACAGCACCACTTCACTGCCGATGGCGGCACTGGCCACCTC
>NZ_JAMZBD010000249.1:0-4655 GCF_024158685.1 Halomonas sp. 707D4
GCATGATATGGCCGATATCGAGCGAGGCCAGCACCGCCAGCTGCGACAGCGTGGCGGGCAGCAGGTGACGGATGAAGATACGCGTTCGGCCGGCGCCGGCCATGGCGGCGGCGCTGATGAAGTCGCGATGCTTGAGCGACAGCACGATGCCGCGCACGATGCGCGCGTACCAGGCCCAGTGGGAGAGGGCGATGGCGATCACCACGTTGGTCAGGCCGGTGCCGAGCACGCCGATCATGAACAGCGACAGCACGAAGGTGGGAAAGGTCAGGAATATATCGGTCACGCGCATGATCACCTGGTCGGCGCGCCCGCCGACGAACCCCGAGGTGCCGCCGATCACGATGCCCAGAACCAGCATCAGCGCAAGCGTCACGGCGACCACCCCGAGCGAGAGCCGGGTGCCCGCCATCAGCCGGGCGAGGATGTCGCGCCCCAGGTGGTCGGTGCCCAGCCAGTGGCGCTCGCTCGGCGCCTGGAGCCGGTCGGCGAGCGCCACCGCGTTGGGGTCGAAGGGCGAAAGCCAGGGGCCGACCAAAGCGGCCGCCACCAGCAGCGCCACCAGAACGAAGGCCAGCCGCGTGGTCGGGCGCGCCTGGCGCCAGAGCGAAAGAGCGGGCGACGGGGAGAGGGCGTGAACGCTCATTGGACCCCCTGCCGGGAAACCCGGATGCGCGGGTCCGCGTAGGCGTAGACGATGTCCACGATCAGGTTGCAGACCACGAAGATCGTCACCATCAGCAGCGTGAAGCACTGGATGACCGGATAGTCGCGGTTGAAGATCGCGGTGATGGCGAAACGCCCCACGCCCGGCCAGCCGAAGATGCTCTCGATGATCAGCGTGCCGCCGATCAGCTCGCCGATGTGCATGCCGGTGGCGGTGATGATCGGCAGCAGCGCATTGCGAAACACGTGGGAAGACTCCACGTCGCGCTCGGCGAGCCCGCGCAGGCGGGCGTAGCGCACGTGGCGCTGACCCTGCACCTCCAGCATGCTGGCGCGCAAAAGCCGCGCGTTGATCGAAAGCGACATCAGCGAGATCGCCACTGCCGGCAGGATCAGGTGCGCCACCCCCCCGCGGCCCATGGGCGGCAGCCACCCCAGATGGATGGAGAACAGCGCCACCAGCAGAAAACCGAGCCAGAAGTTCGGCATGGAAACGCCGACGAAGGCGACCAGGCGCACCAGGTGGTCCGGGCCGCGGTGGTGGTGGCGTGCCGCCCAGCGGCCGAGCGGAATCGAGACCAGCAAAGTGAGGGCGAGCGCCACGCCGGCAAGCTCGAGTGTGGCGGGCAGGTAGTGCATCAGGTCCTGGAACACCGGGCGCTGGGTCGCGTAGGAGACGCCGAAATCCAGGCGCACCGCGCTTGAAAGCCAGTCCAGGTACTGCACCGCGAGCGGCCGGTCGAGCCCGAGCGTTGCGCGGGCGTGCTCCAGGGCCTGCTCCGTGGGCGGCACCTGGGAAAGGCGCAAATAGTCCATCGCCGGGTCCGACGGTCCCAGGCGCAACAGCAGGAAGATCACCAAGGAAGCCGCCAGCAGCAGGATCGGCAGGAGCAGCAGGCGCCGGGCGATGAACCCCGCCATCAGTCGTTCACCACGGGGGTGATGCGCTCGAAGGGGATCTCGCTGCTCATGGCGCCGAAGGGAATCGGGCCAAGCGCAGGGTCGGCCACGGCGATCACGTTGGTGTAGGTCAGCGGCAGGTAGACGGCCGAGTCGTGCAGGCGGCCCAGAAGCCGGGCGTAGAGCGCCTGGCGCTCCTCCTCGTCGACGCTTGCCAGAATCTCGTCGATCAGCGCGTCGATCTCGGGCTTGTCATCGAGCCCCGCCTGCGCCTGGTAGTCGGCGTGGGCCGGCGCGCGCATGGCGCCGACGAAGGCGTGCGGGTCGAAGGGTGCCCCCCAGGTGCGGTTGAAGATCATCCCGAAGCGGCCATCGCGCTGGCGCGCATAGACGCTGCTCTCCTCCTCGCCGATCAGGCGCACCAGGATACCCAGCGTCATCAGCTCCGCCTGGACGATCTCGGCCAGCGACTTGGCGACGGCGTCGTTGCCGACGAACACCAGCTCGATCTGCAGCGGCTGGCCGTCGCGCTCGCGCACGCCGTGGTCGAGTGTCCAGCCCGCCGCGTCCAGCAGCGTGGCGGCGCGGGCGGGATCGAAGTCATAGGGGACGAGGTCGACGTCGGCGTAGGGAACGCTCGGCGCGAAGAGCGTCGGCGCCGGGTCCTGGGTACCGTGGAATACGCTCTCGACCATGCCCGCCTTGTCGACGGCGTGGTTGATCGCCTGGCGCACGGCGAGTTCCGCGGTAGGGCCGTGCTGGCTGTTGAGCGCCAGCATCAGCGTTTCCGTCGGCGCCGAGCGCGCGGTGGTGTATTCGCCGCTTTTGGCCAGGCGAGCGAAGGTGTCCGGCGAGATCGGTCCGTCGGCACCGTAGATCAGGCCGATATCGCCGGTCTGCAGGGCGATGGCGCGGGTGTTGGGATCGACGATCACCTTCACGTTGACCTCGTCGAGTGCCGGCGCCTCGCCCCAGTAGGTCTCGTTGCGCGCGAAGCGGTCGAACTCGCCGAGGCGCGTCTCGGCCAGCACCCAAGGGCCGGTGCCGATCGGCGCGCGAATGCCGTCGGCGGACGTGCGATCGATCAGCTGCGACGGCGCGATGAAGCGAAACGGGCGCGGCAGCGCCAGGTCCTGCAGCACCGGATAGTAGGGCGAGGCCAGGGTCAGCTCGACGGTGCGTGCGTCCAGCGCCTCGACGCCTGCGATGGCGTCGGTCAGCCCGAGCCAGGCGTGGCGCTCGCGGTTGGCGAGAATGGCCTCGAAGTTGGCCACCACCGCCGCTGCGTCGAAGGGCTCGCCGTTGGAGAAGGTGACGTCGTCGCGCAGCGTGAACGTATAAGCGAGGCCATCCTCGGAGACGTCCCAGCGCTCGGCGAGCCAGGGGGTGATCGTACCGTCGGTCTGGTAGCGCACCAGCGGATCGAACACCATCGCCTGGGCGAACATCTGGTTGGGGGTATAGAGGTGCGGATTCAGCGGGCCGACGTTGCTTGGCCAGGAGACGTCGAGTCGTGTCTGCGCCACGGCTTGCCCGGCAAGCCCCAATGTGAAAAGGAGTGCCGTCAGGGCACCAAGAGCCGCGCGCATGCTTACCTCGATCGTCTTGAAAAGTATGAAGAAGACGGGAAATTATCATACTTGCGCGGTCGGGCGTAGGGCGCGCCGGCGATTGCGAAAGTACCAGGCCAAACGACGGACACGAAAAAGCCGCTACCTTTCGGTAGCGGCTTTTTCGTAGAAGATGGTAGCGGGGACCGGATTTGAACCGATGACCTTCGGGTTATGAGCCCGACGAGCTACCAGACTGCTCCACCCCGCATCAACGTGGGGCGTATTATACCTAAGTCGCAGGAAGAGTCAAGAGGCGAGAATAAAAATGCGTCGAAAGGGCGTGGGTGTTATCACCCTGCAACAATGGGCGAGTAACGCTATGCTGTCAGGGGGCCTTGAAGAGCGGCCCCTGGCGGCAACAACAACAGCGTGCGTGGCGGGCAGGCAAGCTCGCGCGCCCATTCAGAATGGCTTGCGACACCGCCCGTCTTGTCGGGTCCGGGCCATTCGTTCTCTCGGGGAGGTAGTCAATGGCTAGTCAGTCCCAGGTGGCTTGGGTTACGGGTGGTACGGGCGGGATCGGCACGGCGATTTGTCGCGCGTTGGCGGCGGCAGGCTATTTCGTGGTGGCCGGGTATCGCAACCCGGAGAAGGCGAAAACGTGGCTCGAGAGCCAGAAGGCCGACGGTTTCGACAACATGGCGCTGTCCGGCGTGAACCTGTCGGACTACCAGGCGTGCATCGATGCCGCGCGCGAGATCACCGAAACCCACGGCCCGATCAGCGTGCTGGTGAACTGCGCCGGCATCACCCGCGACGGCACGATGAAGAAGATGTCCTACGAGCAGTGGGACGAGGTGATCGACACCAACCTCAACAGCGTCTTCAATACCTGTCGCAGCGTCGTCAACGCCATGCTCGAGCAGGAGTACGGGCGCATCATCAACATCTCCTCGATCAACGGGCGCAAGGGGCAGTTCGGCCAGGTCAACTACGCCGCCGCCAAGGCCGGCATGCACGGTCTGACCATGTCGCTGGCCCAGGAGACCGCCACCAAGGGTGTCACGGTCAATACCGTCTCGCCGGGCTACATCGCCACCGACATGATCATGGCGATTCCCGAGAAGGTGCGCGAGGCGATCCGCGAGACCATTCCGGTCAAGCGCTACGGCACGCCCGAGGAGATCGGTCGGCTGGTGGTGTTTCTCGCCGACAAGGAGTCCGGGTTCATCACCGGCGCCAACATCGACATCAACGGTGGCCAGTTCATGGGCTGAGGCTCGCCGCGTCGCGTCAAAAGAACGTCAGCAACGCCACGGCAGTAACGACACTGCAGCAACGATGAAGGGAGGCCGAGGCCTCCCTTCATCGTTGCTGCGCAAGCATCGCTAGACGCCGAGCGGGCGCGACAGCCGCGCCAGAAGGCGATCGAACTCGTCGGCTTCGCGCTCCCAGAGCGCCCGGGGCATCGGTCCCAGTGCCAGGAGCTCGGCGAGCACGTGCTCGATCTCCTCGGCCTGGCTGCGCTCGCCGCCG
>NZ_JAMZBD010000250.1:0-4646 GCF_024158685.1 Halomonas sp. 707D4
GATGTCGGCGGGGGCATCCAGCCGCCAGGTCGGCGGTCGGGTGGCTTCGTAGAGCGTCGAAGCCCGATCGATGGCCTCGAGCAGCGCATCGAAGCGCGCGTCGAGCTCGTGATAAAGGCGGTAAGCAGTAGGTTCAGGGCGCGTCATGAAGGGCTCAGCTCAGTGGTGCGTCCTTGTCGGCCTGGGCGAGCAGCGTCTCGATGTCGGCCTCGTCCATGGCCGATTCGCCGCCAATGCGGTGTGATTCATCCGCCCAGGCGCCCAGGTCCAGTAGCTGGCAGCGTTTGCTGCAGAAAGGGCGGTAGGCGCTGTCCGGTGTCCAGGAAACCGGTTTGGCGCATTGCGGGCAGGGTACTTCGAGCGGTGAATCGTTGGCCGGTGACATAACACTCCTAGGCGGTGGAACTCAGATGACGGTAGCGCTGGTCGAGCAGGGCGACCTTGGCCACGAGCGATGCCGGGTCGGCCTCGTTGTCGATCACGTCGTCGGCACGTGCCAGCCGCTCTTCCCGAGAGAGCTGGGCGGCCAGGATGGCATCGACCTGTGCTTCGCTGACCCGGTCGCGGCACAGCGTGCGCTCGCGCTGTGTCTGCATACTAACATCTACCACCAGCGTACGCGCGACCAGCGCGTTCTGACCCGACTCGAACAGCAGTGGCGACACCAGTAGTACGTAGGGCGCAGCCCTTTCGAGCCGCGCCAGTTTCTCCTCGAGGCGCTGGCGAATGCGCGGGTGGGTGACGGACTCGAGCCAGCGCCGCTCTTCGGGCGCGTCGAAAATCCGTGCGCGCAGCGCTGCGCGATTCAGCGTGCCATCCTCGAGGCGCACGCCGTCACCGAAGTGAGTGAATATCTCGTCGAGTGCCGGCTCGCCGGGCATGACCACTTCACGAGCGACGTCGTCGGCATCCACGTAGGGAATCCCGATGGCCGCGAAGGCGCGTGCCACGGTGGATTTTCCCGAGCCGATACCGCCTGTCAAGCCAACGATCATGAGCGTGATTCCAGTAGCCAGGTGCCTCGATCAGGCGCCAAGGCGCATGTACAGGGGGAAGAGTTCGTCGCCGGCCAGGAGACATGTCCAGCCGGCCAGCGCCAGGAAAGGGCCGAAGGGCAGCGGCTTGCCGCGCAGAGTGGGCGAAAACGCCTGGGCAGCAAGCCCGACCACGGCACCCAGTCCCGCCGAAAGCACCAGCAGCAGCGGCAAAAAGGGCCAGCCAAGCCATGCGCCCAGCGCGGCCAGGAGCTTGAAGTCGCCATAGCCCATGCCTTCCTTGCCGGTGACCAGCTTGAACAGCCAGTAGAAGCTCCACAGGCTCAGATAGCCCGCCATGGCACCGATCACCGCATCGCCGAGCATGAACGGCTGGAACAGAAGCTGATAGACAAGGCCAAGCCACAAGAGCGGCAGCGTCAGGGCATCCGGCAGCAGGTAGGTGCGAAAGTCGATCACGGAAAGGGCCAGCAGCACCAGGCACGCCGCGTAGATGAATAGCGCCTGGGGCACCGCGCCATAAAGCGCCAGTACCGTGATCGCGAGCAGGCCGCCGGCGATCTCCACCAACGGGTACTGCATGCTGATGGGCTGATCGCACTGCGCACAGCGCCCGCGCCGCTTGAGCCAGCCGAAAAGCGGCAGGTTGTCGTGCCAGGCAATCGGGGTTTCGCAGCGCGGGCAGAGCGAGGCAGGCGTGGCGAGATTGAAACGAGCAACAGACTCGGCGGGCATCTCGAGGGCCTCGAGCGCTTCGCCTCGCCAGCGGCGCATCAGCATCACCGGAAGGCGCGTGATCACCACGTTGAGGAAGCTGCCAAGGCAAAGCCCGACGACGAAGACCAAAGCGTAAAGGATGGCTGGCGGTAAACCCATGGTGCTCCAGAGGCGCGGGGAAATTTAGAGGGCGGTGCCGATCTCGAAGATGGGCAGGTACATGGAGACCACCACGCCCCCGACCAGCAGGCCCAGAACCACGATTATAACCGGTTCCATCAACGAGGTGAGGGTATCGACCTTGTTTTCGACCTCTTCCTCGTAATAGTCCGCGACCCGGTTGAGCATCGCGTCGAGGGAGCCTGCCTCTTCGCCGATGTTGACCATTTGGACCGCCAGCGGCGGGAAGCGGTTGGTCAGGCGCATGGCAAAATGCAGTTGCTGGCCAGTCGTCACGTCCTGGCGCACCTCGTCGATCGCCTTCATGTAGACCCGGTTGTCCGCAGCTCCGGAGGCGGTCTCGAGCCCTTCGATCAGGGGCACGCCGGAACTGAACGTGGTGGCGAGCGTACGGGTGAAGCGCGAGACGGCGGACTTGTGCAGGATATCGCCCAGCACCGGCAGACGCAGCATGAACTGGTCGATGCTGAAGGCAACGCTCTCAGAACGCCGAGCGGCGGCCTTGAGCAGCACGATGGCGCCGATGATCAGCGCGAGCGCCGGCAGCCAGAAAGCCTGGGCGAGCTCGGAAAAGCGCACGGTCAGCTGGGTCAGCATGGGAAGCTCGGCGCCGAAGCCCTGGAACATGCTTTCGAACTCCGGCACTACCACCACCAGCAGCACCATCGTCACCCCGACCCCGATGGTCATGACCGCCCCCGGGTACCACAGCGCCTTCTTCACCCGCGCCTTGAGAGACGCGACCTTCTCCTTGTAGGTAGCGACCCGTTCGAGCATCTCGTCCAGGGCGCCGGCCTGCTCGCCGGCGCCGACCAGGTTGACGAAGAGTCGGTCGAACTGGCGCGGATGCTTGGCCATCGCCTGAGAGAGACTGTCGCCGGAGGAGACGTCGCGCATGATCTGCTGAGTGAGCTCCACCATGGCGGGTTTCTTGACGCTTTCCGAGATCGCCTGCAGCGCCTGGAGAATCGGGATGCCGGCGCGCATCATGGTGGCCATCTGGCGGGCGAACAGCGTGATGTCGACGCTCTTGACCTTGCCGC
The DNA here is from genome assembly GCF_024158685.1 of Halomonas sp. 707D4. Classification (NCBI taxonomy): domain Bacteria; kingdom Pseudomonadati; phylum Pseudomonadota; class Gammaproteobacteria; order Oceanospirillales; family Halomonadaceae; genus Halomonas; species Halomonas sp. 707D4. The sequence goes on from NZ_JAMZBD010000250.1 coordinate 2,936, forward strand.
GCCCATTGAGGCTGCTGCGCTTCTGGATACGCATCGCGCTGATGCGCTGCTTGGCGAGCTGCTCGACCACCTCCTCGCGGGTGCGGCCGATCAGCTCTCCCTTCATCACTCGCTCCTGGGGGCCCTTGCCCTGCCATTTCCAGCGGTGCAGGGGGGCAAGTTTGGTGCGCGCTTTCGCTTTGGCCATCACCGCGGTTACTCCTTGCTGATCCGGTTGACTTCCTCGAGGCTGGTGCTGCCGTCCAGCACCCGGTTGAGACAGCTCTGGTAAAGGCTCGAATGGCCTTCACGGCGGGCGAGCTGGTCGATCTCGATGGCATTGCCGTCGCGCATGATCAGGTTGCGCATGGCGTCGCTGATCGGCAGTACCTCGTAGATGCCCACGCGCCCCTTGTAGCCCTGGGTGCACTGTTTGCAGCCCACGGCCCGGTAAAGAGTGGCGTCCTCGAGCTGCTCGGCGGTGAAGCCGGCTTTCTTGAGCGCCGCCATGGGAATGTCCGCCGGGGTCTTGCAGTGTGCACACAGCCGCCGCGCCAGTCGCTGGGCGATGATCAGGGTCACCGAGCTTGCGATGTTGTAGGAGGCGACGCCCATGTTGGCCAGGCGCGTCAGGGTTTGGGCCGCCGAGTTGGTATGCACGGTGGAGAGCACCATATGGCCGGTCTGGGCGGCCTTGACGGCGATCTCGGCGGTTTCCAGGTCACGAATCTCGCCGACCATCACCACGTCCGGGTCCTGACGCAGAAACGCCCGCAGGGCGCTGGCGAAGTTGAGCCCGATCTTGGGCAGCACGTTGACCTGGTTGATGCCGGATACCTTGATCTCCACCGGATCCTCGGCAGTACAGATGTTGCGCTCGATCTCGTTGAGCATGTTGATGCCGGTGTAGAGGGTCACCGTCTTGCCGCTGCCGGTGGGGCCGGTCACCAGAATCATGCCCTGGGGGCGCGTCAGCGCGGTTTCGTACTCTCGCTGCTGCTCGGGGCTGAAGCCGAGCTGCTCGATCCCCAGGCGTACCGAGGAGGGATCGAGTATCCGCAGTACCAGCTTCTCGCCGTACACCGTGGGCAACGAGTTGACGCGAAAGTCGATCGAGCGAGTGCGCGAGAGCTGCAGCTTGATCGCGCCATCCTGGGGGAGACGGCGCTCGGAGATGTCCAGCCGCGCCATGATCTTCAGGCGCGCCGCGATCCGGTCGCGCATCGCGAAAGGGGGCTTGGCGATCTCGATCAGCATGCCGTCGATTCGAAAGCGCACCCGGTACTGGGCCTCATAAGGCTCGAAGTGAATGTCCGAGGCGCCCCGGCTGATGGCATCGAGCAGCACCTTGTTGACGAACTTGACCACGGGAGCGTCGTCCTTGCTGCCGGCGCTGCTCTCCAGGTCGATCTCTTCGTCTTCCTCGGTCACGATGTTGAGCTCGGCCACGGCGTCATCCACGCCGTCCAGCTCGTCGAGCAGGCTGCGCTCGTTCTGCGCCACGTAATGAGCCAGGTTGCTGCGGATCTGATCGATCGGGGCCAGCACGCCATCGACGCTCAAGTTGGTGGCGAACTGCAGCTCGTCGAGCTGGGTGAGAGTGGCAGGATAAGGCACCGCCACGGTCAGGCGGTGGCCGTGGCGCGCCAGCGGCAGCACGTTGAGCCGGGTGAGCAGCTTGACCGGGTAGTCGCTGGCCGGCGGCAGCGCCTTGAGCCTGACCGCCTCCAGG
>NZ_JAMZBD010000251.1:0-4641 GCF_024158685.1 Halomonas sp. 707D4
GAGGCGTGCGATCACCCCGGGCTGGCGGCCGCTGGCGATCACGGTGACCGCGCCGGAGCGCGCGGCAAGCGTGGCGGCCCGCACCTTGGTGCTCATGCCGCCGCGCCCCAGCGCCCCGCCGCCGCCCGCCACGGCGGCAAGCGCCGGGTCGTCGGCCTGGCCCTCGGCGATCAGGCTGGCCTGCGGGTTTTCGCGCGGGTCGGCGTCGAACAGGCCCTCCTGATCGGTCAACAGCACCAGCGCGTCGGCCTCGAGCAGGTTGGCGACCAGCGCCCCGAGGGTGTCGTTGTCGCCGAAGCGGATCTCGTCGGTGACCACGGTGTCGTTCTCGTTGATCACCGGCACCACGCGCATCTCGACCAGCGTGCGCAGCGCCGAGAGCGCGTTGAGGTAGCGCTTGCGGTTGGAGAGATCGTCGTGGGTCAGGAGGATCTGGGCGGTGAGCATGTCGTGGCGGGCGAAGTGCTGCTCGTAGCACTGGGTCAGCCCGTTCTGGCCCACGGCGGCGGCGGCCTGGAGCTCGTGCACCGCGCTCGGCCGCGCCTGCCAGCCCAGGCGCACCATGCCCGCGGCCACCGCCCCGGAGGAGACCAGCACCACTTCCACGCCGCGCCGATGCAGCTCGGCGACCTGGTCCACCCAGCCGCCGATGGCGGCTTCGTCGAGCCCCTGCCCGTCGTTGGTCAGCAGCGCACTGCCGATCTTGATCACCACGCGCCGCGCGCCGCTTAGCGCCTCGCGGCCCGGCAACTGCTCACGATGTTCCATCCCGCCCGTCTCCTGCCCCGGTTCTGCCGTCGCTCGGCCCATGCTGCCCCGCGCCCAGGCCGTGGCCTAGGGCGCGTACTCCACGTCGACATCGTACTCGTCGTCGTCGAAATCGTCGTCATCGTCGGCGTCGCGTTTCTTGCGCCGATGGCCCAGGCGCGCCTCGGTGCGCGCGACCGACTCCTCCTCCATGCGCCGGCGCATCTCCTGCTCGCGCTCGAAGGCCTCCTCGTCCTCGTTCTCGAGACGCTGCTGCTCGGTGAGCCAGCGGTGGGCGGCCTGGACCAGCTTGTCGGTGCCTTCGCTCGAGATCGCCGAGATCCGGAACACCGGCCCCTGCCAGTCGAGTGCTTCGATCACGGCGTTGGCGCGCGCCTCGCGCTCCTCTTCCGGCAGCAGGTCGAACTTGTTGAGCACCAGCCAGCGCGGGCGCTCGGAGAGCGCCGGCGAGAACTGGCCGAGCTCGTGCACGATCGCCTTGGCCGCCTCGACCGGGTCGGACTCGTCGAACGGCGCGATGTCGACCACGTGGAACAGAAGCCGCGTGCGGGTCAGGTGCTTGAGAAAGCGCAGGCCCAGGCCCGCACCGTCCGAGGCGCCCTCGATCAGGCCAGGCACGTCCGCCATCACGAAGTGCTCGTGCATGCCGAGCTTGACCACGCCCAGGTTCGGCACCAGCGTGGTGAAGGGATAATTGGCGACCTTCGGCTTGGCCGCCGACACCGAGCGGATCAGCGTCGACTTGCCCGCGTTGGGCATGCCGAGCAGGCCCACGTCCGCCATCACTTTCATTTCCAAGCGCAGGTTGCGCCGGTCGCCCTCGGTGCCGGGCGTGGTACGCCGGGGCGCACGGTTGGTCGAGGACTTGAAGTGGATGTTGCCAAGCCCGCGGCGGCCGCCTTCGGCGACCAGCACGACCTGACCGATCTCGGTGACGTCGGCGATCACCTCGAGTGTGTCCTCGTCGATCACCGTGGTGCCGACCGGCACCTTGACGTGCAGATCCTCGCCCGCCTTGCCGCTCATCTGACGGCCCATGCCGCCCTGGCCGTTCTCGGCCTTGTAGAAGCGCTGGTACTTGAAGTCGATCAAGGTGTTGAGCGAGTCGTCCCCGATCAGGTAGACGCTGCCGCCATGGCCGCCATCACCGCCGTCCGGGCCGCCCTTGGGCACGTATTTCTCGCGGCGAAAGCTCAGACAGCCGTTGCCGCCCTTGCCTGCCTCGACAATGATCGAGGCTTCATCGACGAACTGCATTGAATTCTCCCGGCCGCTTTCGCCGCCCTTTTCTTCCCCGCGCTCACGCCGGGGTCTTGAACAGACAAAAAAGCCCCGCCAATGCGGGGCCTTTCTTGCGTGTCATCGTAGAAGCGCCTGGCGCTTACTCGGAAACGATGCTCACGAACTTGCGGTTGTTCGGACCCTTGGTCTCGAACTGGACCTTGCCGTCGCTGAGGGCGAACAGCGTGTGGTCACGACCGATGCCGACGCCGGTTCCTGCGTGGAAGCGCGTGCCGCGCTGACGCACGATGATGTTACCCGCGGTCGCCGCCTGGCCACCGAAGAGTTTTACACCCAGGCGCTTGGATTCGGAATCGCGACCGTTACGCGTGGAGCCGGCTGCCTTTTTATGTGCCATCGAAATAGCCTCCTGATCGAGGGAAAGATCCGTTTAAACGGAAATTCCGGTGATTTTGACTTCAGTGAACCACTGACGGTGGCCCTGACGCTTCATGTGGTGCTTGCGGCGACGGAACTTGATGATGGTGACCTTATCGCCACGGCCGTGGGAAACGACCTCGGCAGACACCTTGGCACCGCTGATCATCGGCGCGCCGATGTTGAAGTCGTCACCGTCGGCGACCATCAGCACTTCTTCGAAGTCGATGGTTTCGCCAGTGGCGACTTCGATCTTCTCGAGCTTGAGGGTCTGGCCTTCCTGAACGCGGTACTGCTTGCCACCGCTTTTGATAATTGCGTACATGTCGCTCTCCGGACTTGTCGATAATGCCGGCCCTGCGCCGGCGCTCGTCGAATCCACGCCCGAAGGCGCTTGGCTCTTGAACCTGCTGCGAGTGGCGCCCCTTTTGGCAGCCATCTGACAGGGAGCATGACGAGTGGGTCGCGGATTATAGCGACATTCACCATTTACCACAAGGCCCCAGGGGCCTGCAAATCATCGCCACGGCCCACGCCACCCGGGCGCGGCGGCGTTCGCCTTGACGCCTTACAGGCGTCCCCATAGCATAATCCCCACCGAGGCCGGCACGCGCCGCCTTTTCACCTGCCGCGATGACCCGATTTCATGACCAACGCCTCGCCGACTAAACCGCCTGCCAGCCCGACGCCTTCACCGCTGCACGCCGTGGTGGCGAGCGATTTCGAGGCCGTGAACCGCACCATCGTCGGGCAGCTGAACTCCAAGGTGCCGCTGGTCGAGACCATCGGCCAGTACATCATCGAAAGCGGCGGCAAGCGCATGCGCCCGCTGCTGGTGCTGCTGGCCGCCCGGGCACTGGGCTACGAAGGCGACAAGCACATTCAGTTGGCCACCCTGATCGAGTTCATGCACACCTCGACGCTGTTGCACGACGACGTGGTCGACGACTCGCACCTGCGCCGCGGCAAGAAGACCGCCAACGACGCCTGGGGCAACGCCCCCTCGGTACTGGTCGGCGATTTCCTCTACTCGCGCTCGTTCCAGATGATGGTCGACGTCGGCTCGATGCGCATCATGGCGATCCTGTCGAGCGCGACCTGCATCATCGCCGAGGGCGAGGTGCTCCAGCTCACCAACATCGGCAACCCGAGCCTTTCCGAGGAGGCCTACTTCGAGACCATCCAGGGCAAGACCGCGATGCTGTTCGAGGCCGCCTCCCAGTGCGGCGCGGTGCTGGCAAACGCCACCCCGGAGCAGGAGCAAGCACTCAAGCACTACGGACGCTACCTGGGGCTCGCCTTCCAGCTCATCGACGACCTGCTCGATTACCAGGGCGATGCCCAGGCGATGGGCAAGAACGTCGGCGACGATCTCGCCGAAGGCAAGCCGACGCTGCCCTTGATCCACGCCATGGAGCGCGGAACGCCGGAAGAGGCCAAGCTGATTCGCCAGGCGATCCGCAAGGGCGGGCTCGACCAGCTCGACGAGGTGCTCGCCATCGTTCACCGCACGGGGGCGCTCGACTACACCCGTGCCCGCGCCGAGGAAATGGTCGACAAGGCGCTGACGGAGCTCGAGACGTTGCCGCCGAGCCCCTACCGCGACAGCATGGCGGACCTGGTGCGCATGGCGATCGAGCGCCAGTCGTGAAAGCGGCGAGCCGACAAAGAATTTATACGTCGGCGCTTGAATTTTTCCAGATATCGGCGTAGTATCCATCTCCGTTATCGAGCGCCGGAATATAGCTCAGCTTGGTAGAGCGCTGCCTTCGGGAGGCAGAGGTCGTAGGTTCGAATCCTGCTATTCCGACCAGAAATCGCATGAAAAAAGGCCCCATCGTCACCGATGGGGCCTTATTTTGTCTTTTTTCCTGCCTGACGGAGCCGGACCCTTCGTCGCGGTTCAGGGCGACGTCGAGCCCGGCCGTGCTTGTCGCATCAACGTGCAGCGTCGTGCTGGCTCTCGAGTGCGCGCCGCAGCGCCGCCGACGGCTGATAAAGAGGCACGTAGCCCGCCAGCAGCACCTGGGCACTGCGCTGGTAGGCGGCGGATTCGATGACGACCGTACCGTCCGCCTGCTGCCAGGCCACGATCTTGGTCGCCAGGATTCCGGCCGGGTTTTCGAGGGCGACATCGACCTCGGCACTCACCGCGCCGAGCGCCTTGGGCGCCAACCGATGGGCGACCGTCCCCGGCACCAGCGTAGCGGCTGC
>NZ_JAMZBD010000252.1:0-4641 GCF_024158685.1 Halomonas sp. 707D4
CACCTCGCCGCACTCGCCGCCGATCGCGTCCAGGTCGTCACCAGTTTCTCGATCCTGGCGGACATGGTCGAGAACGTCGGCGGCGAGCACGTCGAGGTGACCTCGCTGGTCGGCCCCGACGGCGATACCCACGTCTACTCGCCTCGCCCCGGTGACGCCCGCGCCCTGGCCGAGGCGGATCTGGTCGTCTTCAACGGCCTGCTGCTCGAGGGGTGGATGGAGCGCCTGCTCGACTCCAGCGATTACCAGGGCGAGCTGATCGTCGCCACCGACGGCATCGACACGCTCGACTACCATCCGCACGACCACGACCACGATCACGGCCACTCTCACGAACACGAACACGAACACGAACACGCGCATGATCACGGCCATGACCACGATCACGAGCACGGCGAGTTCGACCCCCACGCCTGGCAGGACATGCGCCAGGCGCGCGTCTACATCGCCAACATCCGCGACGGCCTGATCGATGCCGACGAGGAGAACGCCGACGACTATCGCGCCAACGCCGAGCGCTACCTGGAGGAGATGGGCGAGCTCGACGGCGAGATTCGCACCCTGATCGGTGACATTCCGCCCTCGACCAGCGTGATCACCGGGCACGACTCCTTCGGCTACTTCGCCAACGCCTACGGCGTGCGCTTTTTGTCGCCCACCGGGCTCTCCACCGAAGTGGAGCCCAGCGGCGCCAGCATGGCGGCCCTGGTGGACCTGATCAACGCCGAGGGCGTGCAGGCGCTGTTCTACGAGAACATGACCAACTCGGCGGTGATCGACCAGCTCGCCGAAGAGACCGGGCTTCCCGTCGCCGGCACGCTGTATGCCGACGCGCTGTCGAGCGACGGCTCGGCCAGCACCTATCTCGGCATGATGCGCCACAACGCCGAGCTCCTGCACGACGCCCTGGCCCGCCCTGGCCATGGCGAGCAGGCTCATGACCACGATCACGGCCATGACCATGACCATGCTCACGATCATGAGCATGACCACAGCCACGAGCACGAGCATAGCCACTGAGTGGCACGCCCTTTTAAAGCGCCCCTCGCGGGCGCTTTTTCGTGGCCGCTCGCGCTGGTGGCCGCGCCGCTAACGCGCCATACTCCCGGCACCGGCCATTCGCCCCCTTTAAACCACACGGTGCCCTTTCATGCCTGCCCACCTATTCACCGCCTTCGCGCTGGGAGCGGCTGCGCTGCTGCCGGCCACGCTGGCCCATGCCGAACCGGACACCCGACTGGCGGCACAGGTCGACGACGTCATTCGCCCGCTGATGGCCGAATACCGGATCCCCGGCATGGCGGTGGGGCTGAGCGTGGACGGCGAGCAGCATCTCTTCTACTACGGCCTGGCCGACCTCGAGGCGAGCCGCGCGGTGGACGAACGCACCCTGTTCGAGCTTGGATCGATCAGCAAGCTCTACACGGCGACACTGGCCGCCTACGCCGAGACCCAGGACGTGTTCGCCCTGGACGACGCCGCAAGCCGCCACCTGGCCGCGCTTGCCGGTAGCGCCTTCGACGACATCAGCCTGCTGGAGCTCGCCACCTACACGGCGGGCGGCCTGCCGTTGCAGTTTCCCGAGACGCTCGAGGGCGATGAGGCCATGCTCGAGTACTTTCGCGACTGGCGGCCGGATTTCGCCCCGGGCACCCACAGGCTCTACTCCAACCCGAGCATCGGGCTGCTGGGCTATATCACCGCCGAACGCCTGGCGCAGCCGTTTGACGAGGCGATGGCCGAGCACGTGTTCGCCCCGCTGGGGATCGAACACAGTTTCTTCGACGTGCCCGCCGACGAGCGCGAGCACTACGCCTACGGCTATTCGGCGAGCGACGCGCCGCTTCGCGTCAATCCCGGGCTGCTGGACGCCCAGGCCTACGGGCTGAAGGCGACCGCCAGCGACGTGCTGCGCTTTCTGGAGGCGCATCGGGCCGGCGCGCCCACGGCGCCCCTGCAGGCGGCGATGAACACGACCCAGGCCGGCTACTTCGCGCTCGGTGACATGGCCCAGGGGCTTGGCTGGGAGCGCTACGCCGCGCCGGCCACCCTGGAGCAGTTGACGGCGGGCAGCGCCCTGGAGGTGGTGCTCGAGCCCAACGCGGTCGAGCGCAGGGCGCCGCCGCTGCCGCCTTCGACGGCAGGGTGGCTGCACAAGACCGGGGCCACCAACGGCTTCGGCAACTACGTCGCCATCGCCCCCGACGAGCGTATCAGCGTGGTACTGCTGGCCAACCGCAACTACCCCAATGCGGCGCGCATCGAGGCCGCCTACCGGCTCGTCGAGGGCATGCGCGCCGCCTGGTGACGGGGCAGCGCCTGCGTAGCCGTTGCTTTTTGGCGCGCGGATGGCGAGACTGGCCCTCCTGCCCAGTGACGACGAGCGTTCCCCCATGCGACTGAATGCCGATTTTTCACGGTTTGCCTGCGTGACACCGGAGGCGTACCAGTGGGTCGCCTCGCCCAGTGCCGGGGTCGAGCGCATGATGCTGGACCGGATCGGTGACGAGGTGGCGCGCGCCACGAGCCTGGTGCGCTACGCGCCGAACAGCCGCTTCGACGCGCACACCCACGGCGGCGGCGAGGAGATTCTGGTGCTGGAGGGCGTGTTCGGCGACGAGCACGGCCGCTACCCGGCGGGCAACTACCTGAGAAACCCCATTGGCACGGCGCACGCGCCTCGCATCGGCGAGGAGGGGGCACTGATTCTGGTCAAGCTCCACCAGTTCGAGCACAGCGACACGCGCCACATCGCCCTGCCCGCCCACCGGCTGCCCTGGCAACCGGATCGCCGCCTGGGCATTCGCTACAAGGCGCTGCATGCCCACGGCCAGGAGCGGGTGAGCCTCGAGCGGTGGGAGGCCGGGGTGACGGTCGACGACCCGTCATCGAGCAAGGGGCTGGAGCTTCTGGTACTCGAAGGCACCCTCGTGGAGAGCGACACCGTGTACCCGACGGGTAGCTGGTGTCGCTACCCGTTCGGGGCGCAGCCCGCCCTCGCGGCAGGTAGCGACGGCGTCACTCTCTACCTCAAGCGCGGCCACCTCTCGGCGGCCTGAGGGGCCGTCACGGCGCGTGCAGGCCGACAAACGGCGCCAGCGTCAGCAGCACGATCACCAGTACCGCCGCCAGCGTCAGCGCCACTTGAACGGGGTGGGCCATGAAACGCCGCCACAGCGTCGGGTTCTCGCCGCGCGCCCGGGCCTGCTCGAAGGCGCGCCGCTGGTTTGCCTGGCGCTCCTTCTGGTAGGCATCGAGGGCGGCCTCGGCGGCGTCGCGCTGGTCGTCGCGGCGCAGCCAGATCGCGTCCACCCCCAGGCGGAAAAAGCCCGCCTGGGTCTCGTAGACGTCGAAGCCGCGCTCGAAAAGCAGCGCGCGAACCTCCTGGGCCTCCTCGTCGGTCACGTGACGCAGCCGAAACAGCAGATGCGCCACTTAAGTGCCCATGCCGGCCATCAGATCGGCCTGGATCACCTCGATCCAGTAGCCGTCCGGGTCCTTGACGAAGATCACGTCCTTCATCTTGCCCTGCTCGGCGCGCTTGACGAAGGTGACGCCACACACGTCGAACCAGGCCTGGGCGGCAGCGAGATCCGGCACGCTGAAGCAGATGTGCCCGAAGCCTTGAGGCTCGGCGTTGCCGTCGTGGTAGGCGAAGTCCGTCTGCTGCTCGGTGCCCCAGTTGTGGGTCAGCTCGAGAAGCCCTTTCTGGCCGAAGGTCCAGGCGGTGCGTTCGCGAGTATCCTCGGGGATCGCCTCGCCTTGCTTGACATTGGCCAGGAAGTAGAGCGAGAACTGCATCTCCTCGAAGTCGAGCTTTCTCAGCACGCGCATGCCGAACACCCTGGAGTAGAACGCAAGCGACGCCTCGGGATCCTTCGCCCGCAGCATGGTGTGGTTCAAGCGAAACCCTTGGGTATTGCCCGGCGCGGGGACGACGCCGGGATGCTGTTCGCCGTTGAAACTCATTAAATGCTCCTGATGGATCGTGATACTTTGACGAAACCGATACCGTGTACAAGTATGTACACTAATCGATGCAAGTGGCGTGCTACCTCGCGCCACGCTCATCCACTTCCATGACAATGAGGGCAGGGACTGGCTAATTCCAGCCCCGCCACGGAGGCACCATGTCTCGCGACCGTAACGTTCTAGGCGAACCCTTGACGCCTTGCTGCCACAGCCCCAAGGCCGGCTTCTACCGCGACGGTTTCTGCCGCGTGGGCCCGGACGACGTCGGCGTGCACTCGGTATGCGCCATCGTCACCGAGGAGTTTCTGGCGTTCTCCCAGGCCCAGGGCAACGACCTGACCACGCCACGCCCGGAATTCGGCTTTCCGGGCCTCGCCCCGGGCGATCGCTGGTGCCTGTGCGCATCGCGCTGGCTGGAAGCCGCCGAGGTGGGCCTGGCCCCGCCGGTCATCCTTTCCGGCACCAACGAGAAGACGCTGGACATCATCCCGATGACCACGCTGCGCCAGCACGCCATGGACGCGGTGCACTGACATCGTGACGGCTTTACAAGCCGCGCCAGGACCCGGATAGTAGCATCACGACAGGGGCGCCCCTTCGGGCTGAGACGCACCCTTGGAACCTGAACCGGATAATGCCGGCGTAGGGAGTCGTGGTACGCCCACCACC
>NZ_JAMZBD010000253.1:0-4637 GCF_024158685.1 Halomonas sp. 707D4
CATCGGCGCCATGCCGGCACCACCGCCGATGAAGACCATTTCGGCGTCGGTGTCCTTGGCGAAGAACTCGCCGAAGGGCCCCATGACCGTGACCTTGTCACCCTTTTTCAGGCTGAAGACGTAGGTCGACATCAAACCGGGCGGGTGGCTGGAGTTCGGCGGCGGCGTCGCGATACGGATGTTGAACTTCAGAAGCCCTTTCTCTTCCGGGTAGTTCGCCATCGAGTAGGCGCGGATGACCTCTTCGTTGTTCTTGTGCGACACGTCGAACAACTTGAATTTTTCCCAGTCCTCGCGGTACTCCTCATCGATATCGAAGTCCGAGAATTTGATGTCGTAGGGCGGTGCCACCAGCTGGACGTAGCCGCCGGCGCGGAAGGCGACTTCCTCGCCTTCGGGCAGCTTCAGGTTCAGCTCCTTGATGAAGGTGGCGACGTTGGGGTTGGCGGTGACCTCGCACTCCCACTTCTTGACGCCGAACACCTCCTCGGGCACCTCGATCTTCATGTCCTGCTTGACCGGTACCTGGCAGGAGAGGCGCCAGCCTTCCTTCTTCTCGCGCATGGTGAAGTGCGACTCTTCGGTCGGCAGAATCGAGCCGCCGCCCTCTTCCACTCGGCACTTGCACTGGGCGCAGGAGCCGCCGCCGCCGCAGGCGGAAGACAGGAAGATGCCGTTGGCCGCCAGGGTGTTGAGAAGCTTGCCGCCGGCCTGGGTCGTCAGGGTGTTCTGGGGGTCGTCGTTGACCTCGATGGTCACGTCCCCGCTACTCACGAGCTTGCTGCGCGCTGCCAGAATGATCGCCGTCAGACTGATGACGATGACCGTGAACATGACAACACCGAGCAAGATGACGGATGTATCGATCATGTCGGTTTCCTATTGCTGGGGTCGTGCCGCGGGTCTTGGCCGCGACACGACCGGCCGATTAAAGCTGGATGCCAGAGAAGGACATGAAGCCCAGGGACATCAAGCCAACGGTGATGAACGTGATGCCCAGGCCCTGCAGTCCGCCCGGCACGTCGCTGTACTTCAGCTTCTCGCGAATACCCGCCAGGGCCGCGATCGCCAGCGCCCAGCCGGTGCCGGCGCCGAAGCCGTAGACCACGGCTTCACCGAAGTTGTAGCTACGCTCGACCATGAACAGCACGCCACCGAGGATGGCGCAGTTCACGGTGATCAGCGGCAGGAAGACGCCCAGCGCGTTATAGAGCGACGGCACGTACTTGTCCAGGAACATCTCCATGATCTGGACGAGGGCCGCGATCACACCGATGTAGGACAGAAGCCCCAGAAACGACAGGTCGATGTTCTCGGCGCCTTCGATGCCGGTCCAGGTCAGCGCACCCTCCTGCAGCAGGTAGGTGTAGACCAGGTTGTTGACCGGTACGGTGACGGTGAGCACCACGATGACCGCGATACCCAGGCCGATGGCGGAAGAGACCTTCTTGGAAACCGCGAGGAAGGTACACATCCCCAGGAAGAAGGCCAGCGCCATGTTCTCGACGAAGACCGAAGCGACGAAAAGGCTCAGATAGTGCTCCATGTTACACGGCCTCCTTCGGCTTGGTGTTTTCCTTCATCTTGAACTCGTTCTCCTCCACCTGCTCGGGGTTGATCGAGCGCAGCACCCAGATCAGCAGACCGATGATGAAGAAGGCGGACGGCGGCAGCAGTAGCAGGCCGTTGGAGATGTACCAGCCGCCATCCTGCACGGTGGGCAGCACGGTGAAGCCGAAGATGCTGCCGGCACCGAGCAGCTCGCGGAAGAAGCCCACGACCAGCAGCACGAAGCCGTAGCCCAGACCGTTGCCGATACCGTCGAGAAACGACATGCCCGGGGTGTTGGACATGGCGAAACCTTCGGCACGACCCATCACGATGCAGTTGGTGATGATCAAACCGACGAACACCGACAGCTGCTTGGACATCTCGTAGGCGTACGCCTTCAGGATCTGGTCCACCACGATGACCAGCGAGGCGATGATGGTCATCTGCACGATGATACGAATCGCCGAGGGGATGTGGTTACGAATCAGCGATACGAACAGGTTCGAGAAGGCGGTCACGAAGATAACCGCCAACGCCATGACCAGCGACACGCTCATGCTGGTGGTGACCGCCAGAGCGGAACAGATTCCGAGAATCTGAAGCGCAATGGGGTTGTTCTGGAATATAGGGCCTACCAGTACGCCCTTTACGTTTACATCCGCCATGATCAAGCCCCCTCAACGTCGTTGAAGTCGGTATCGGTGTCGTCGGCGTCTTCCGGCTCGGTGCCCTCGCGGAACTTGGCCAGGTAGGGACCGAAGCCCTCTTCGCTGAGCCAGAACTGCAGCATGTTGGTCACGCCGTTACTGGTCAGCGTGGCACCGGAAAGCGCGTCCACTTCGTACTCGCCGCTTGCGCTCTTGCTCAAGTGAATCGCCGGGGTGAGATCGCCTTCTTCATCGTAGATCTCCTTGCCCTCCCACTGAGCCTGCCAACGCGGATTGTTGACCTCACCACCAAGCCCGGGAGTTTCGCTGTGCTCGAAGTAAGTGATACTCACGATGGTGTTGCCATCGCCTTCGACCGCCAGGAAGCCGCGCATGCGCCCCCACAGGCCCTGACCACGGATCGGCAGAACGATCTGCTCCGGATCTTCCGGGTCGCCCACGAGATAGACGGTGGCATAGTTCTCGACGCGTGTAAGACCCGCGATGTCGCGATCACCCGAGAGCGTGCGGCCGGTGGCCGGGTCACGGGCGGCTTCGAAGCCATCGTACTCGTCCGGGTCGAACTGATCGGTGTAGTCGCCGGTCTCGAGCTCGACCACGCGGCCGGTGATCTGCTCGGCGAAGACTTCCTCTACATCCATACCCGGCTCATAGAGCTTGGCGACGTTGAGGATGTTGGTCTTGCGGTCGAGCTCCTGATTGAGCTGCTGCGCCGGACGCAGCGCCACGGCCGCCGTGGAGACGATCACCGAGCAGATGATACACAGCGAGAACGCCACCATTAGAATCTTCTTAATGGAGTTGTTGCTCTTTGCCATGATGACGGTGTTGTTGCTCTCAGCCATTAGCGGTCTCCTCAGCCGGTACGCCAGTGCGCTTGACACGACGCTTGATGTTGGCCTGGACGAAGAAGTAGTCGATCAAGGGCGCGAACAGGTTGGAGAACAGGATCGCCAGCATGATGCCCTCCGGGAAGGCCGGGTTCACCACGCGGATCAATACCGTCATCACCCCGATCAGCGCGCCGAAGACCAGACGCCCATGGTTGGTCATCGATGCCGAGACCGGATCGGTGGCCATGAACACCATGCCGAAGGCGAAACCGCCGATCACCAGATGCCAGTACCAGGTCATGGCGAACATCGGGTTAGTTTCGGAGCCGATCAGGTTGAACAGCGTACTGGTCGCCACCATGCCGAGGAACACCCCGAGCATGATTCGCCAGGAGGCGATGCGCGTCCACAACAGCACCGCTGCGCCGAGCAGGATCGCAAGGGTCGACACCTCCCCCACCGAGCCCGGGACGAAGCCGAAGAAGGCATCACTCCAGCTGAAGGTGTTGGAGAGCGTGTCCATGCCGTCCTGGAAGGCGACCGACAGTGCCGTGGCACCGGTGTAGCCGTCCGCGGCGACCCACACCGCGTCGCCGGAGATCTGCGCCGGGTAGGCGAAGTAGAGGAACGCACGACCGGTCAGCGCCGGGTTCAGGAAGTTCTTGCCAGTACCGCCGAAGATCTCCTTGCCGATCACCACGCCGAAGGTGATGCCCAGCGCCACCTGCCAAAGCGGAATGGTCGCCGGCAGAATCAAGGCGTAGAGCACCGAGGTGACGAAGAAGCCTTCGTTGACCTCGTGGCCGCGCTTGAGCGCGAACAGCACTTCCCAGAAGCCGCCCACGGCGAAGGTCACCAGGTAGATCGGCAGGAAATACACGGCGCCCAACGCGAAGTTGGACCACAGGCTGCCCGGGTCGTGGCCGGCGGCCAGCAGCATGAACAGCGACTCGCGCCAGCCCTCGAGCGGTGCGTAGCCCGCATCGATGGCGACGTTGGCCTGCCAGCCGGCGTTCCACATGCCGAAGAACATGGCCGGGAAGGTGCATAGCCACACCGTGATCATGATCCGCTTGAGGTCGATGCCGTCACGAATGTGCGCGGTGGTCTTGGCGACGCTCGGCGGGGAGTAGAAGATCGTGTCCACCGCTTCATAGAGCGGGTAGAACTTCTCGTACTTGCCACCCTTGTGGAAGTGCGGCTCGAGCGTGTCGAGTGTCTGTCGAATACCCATATCAGGCCTCTTTCTCGATCATGGTGAGATTGTCACGCAGGATAGGGCCGTACTCGTACTTGCCGGGACAGGCGTAAGTACAAAGGGCGAGATCCTCCTCGTCGAGCTCCAGGCAGCCCAGGTCCATGGCGGACTCGATGTCACCCACGATCAGCGAGCGCAGAAGCTGCGTCGGCATTACGTCCAGCGGCATCACGCGCTCGTAGTTGCCCACCGGCACCATGGCGCGCTCGGAGCCGTTGGTGGAGGTGGTCGGCGCGAAGTTGTGCAGGCCCTTGAACTTGGACAGGTAGATACCCATGACCGAGTGGCGGTTGGCGCCCGGCGAGAGCCAGCCCATGAAGGTACGCT
>NZ_JAMZBD010000254.1:0-4625 GCF_024158685.1 Halomonas sp. 707D4
AGGTCGTCCACCGCGCACACCTCGGCGCTGGCGCCCGTCGTGGCGAGCGCCAGCGCGAGGCCGAACAGCGCTTTACTGACCAAAGTTGACGCTCAGAAACGCCGCGCGACCGGCGTTGATGTAGTCGGCGCCATCAAACGAGCGCGTGGTGACGTAATCCTGGTCCAGCACGTTTTCGAGCGTCACCCGCGCGCTCCAGAGCGGGGCGAACTGCCAGCCAGCGCGCAGGTTGACAAGGCCGTAGCCGGCCAGGCGATCCTCGTTGGCCGCGTCGCGGTAGCGATGGTTCTGGGCGATCCAGGAGCCGCCGACCGAATAGTCGCCGAGCTCGCGGTCGACGTCCAGGCGCAAACTCTGGGTGGCGCGGTTCTGCAAACGGTTGCCGGTGGCGCGGTTCTCCGGGTCGGTGTAGGTGAGCGCGGCGGCGACCGTCCAGCCGCCCTGCTCCACGCCGCCGGCAAGCTCGGCGCCGCGAACGCGCGAGGTGGGCACGTTGAACTGCTCACCCTGGCCGGCGATCAGGTTGTCGATGTCGGTCTGGTAGAGCGCAGCGTCCCAGAAAAAGCGCGCGTACTGGCCGCGGACGCCGATCTCCACGGTCTCGGAGGTTTCCGACTCGAGATCCGGGTTGCCGAAGCCGGGGTAGTAGAGCTGGTTGTAGGTCGGCGCGTTGAAGGCAGTGCCATAGCTTGCCCGCAGGGTGTGGTGGGCGTCGAGGTCGAAGCCGAGTGCTACGCTTCCGGTCACTTCGTCGCCGTAGCTTTCGTTGTGATCGAAGCGGGCGCTGGTCTGCAGCGAGAAGGGAGCGAAGTCGAACAGCGCCTGGGTGAAGGCGGCGGTGTTGTCGCGGCTGGTCTCGTCATAGGCAATGCTGCTGTCGACGCGGTCCTCGCTCTGCTCGACGCCGGCGATGAACTCGTGCATGCCGGCGCTGAAGGTGTTCTGCCAGCGCGCGGTGCGGATGGTCGTGTCGAAGGTGGAAGCGCCGAACTCGTCGACGTTGTCGCTTTCGTCCCGCGCTTCGGAAAGCGTCAAGCGCGAGCGCCAGCCCTCGACCACCGGGGTATCGACGTAGACGCCGGCGACCTGCTGGACGAAGTCGTTCTCGCCGCCGTCATACTCGTTGTTGCCGCGAGCGCGCAGCGCCAGCACGCCGGCCTCGACGCCGCTGTCAAACGTGTGGGACACCCGGGCGAGTGCGGTGGTGTTGTCGTAGCCCTTGTCGTCGCCACCGCGGCGCACCGGTTGGCCGTCGGTGTTGAAGTGGCTCGCGGCGAAGCTGTAGCGGGTGCCGCCCTCGACACCGCTCAGGCTCGCGCTTGCCCGCGCGGTGTTGAAGGCGCCGCCGCCGAACGAAAGCCTCGGCTGCGGGCCGTTTGCTTCAATGGGCTCGTGGGTGAAAAGCTGCACCACGCCGCCGATGGCGTCCGCACCAAACAGGCTTCCGCGTGGTCCGCGCACGATCTCGGCCCGCTCGAACAGGCGCGGATCGAGACTGCCCCAGGCCGCGCCGCCGCTGGTGGCGGAGCGCAGGCGAATGCCGTCGATCAACAGCACGTTTTGCGCGCTTCCGGTGCCGCGCAGATAGACGCTCGCGTTCTTGCCGAAGCTGCCGTTGCTGGAAACGTCGACGCCGGGCTGGCCGCGCAGAAGGTCGGTGACGCTCGTCGGGTCCTGACGGCGAAAGGCGGCCTCTTCGATCACGGTGACCGAGGCGAGGCTCTGGTTGGCGGTGCGCGGAGCGAGCGTGGCGGTGACCACGACCGGATCGAGAGCAGCGCGTTCGGCATCGCTTGCCTGGGCGTGGACCGCCAGCGGCAGCGCGGCCAGCGTAAAGGTGGCCAACCGGGCAGGTAGAAGACGTGCGTATGACATGGGAATCCCTTGCTGACCGTGCTCGCCCGCACGGCCGTTTCTTATGGCCGGGCGAGAAGTGGTCGACAAGGGAGAACGGCGCCCGCGAAGGGAGCGCCTATCGGCCCTCGGGACGCCCTCCGCGTACCGGCAGGTATGGTTTGAAAACCTTGGTTCCTGGGCCGGTCTCCGGGCTGACGAGCGAAAAGGCGGACTTTTCCAAACGGCGGCCTTCCCATGTCCTGGCGACACAGTGGCATGATGGCCGTTCTTGACTCGATTACCGTTGCGGGGGCAGCGCTGGAATGCACACCAGCTTCCCGTTTAACTGGCGGCGTTCCGCCAGCACCTAGGAGTGGGCGTAAACTAGCAAGTTGACCCTGTCAGGTCAATCGCACTCGGCGAGGGTACGCACCAGCCCATGACGCACGTACCAGACCCGCTCGGCGCGCTTGGCGGCGTCCTGGCTGAACCAGCCGTTGAGATCGCGCAGGCGGCGGTCTTCACGGGCCATGGGCACGAGCCCCCGGCCCACCTCGTTCATGATCAGCACCAGGGTGGCGTTGCACGCCCTGGCGGCTTGGCAGAGGCTGTCGATGTCCTCGCGCCACTGGGCGCGCAGGCGGGTGTCGTCCGCCTCGCGGGCGCCGTGGCGGGCCATCCAGTTGAGCACGCCGTTGATGACCAGCGGCGTATTGGGCACGAGGATGGAGTGGCAGTCGGCAAGACGTTGCCCCGGGGCGAGGGTCCACCAGGCGGCGTTTTGAAAACGCGCTTTTACGGCGTCTTTCTTGCCGGCGCGGGCACCACCGATGAAAAGTTGCATTGCCACTCTCCTCTTTCAGTGCGATAGGTCAGCGCCCACCGTCGGCCGGTGGCCTGGGCGACCGTGGCCTCCCAGAAGGGGGCGTCTTCGAATCGTCGGCGCAGCTCGCGTATCACGCCGCCGTGGGTCACGGCCAGCACCTTTTCATGCCCCTGCTCGCGGGCATTGACGGCCACCTCCGCGAGCCAGGCGTCCAGGCGCGCGCGCAGCTCTCCCGCCGATTCGCCGCCGGGGATTTTAAGCTCTCCGGCGCTATCAATCCAGGCCCTGTAGTGCGGTAACGCCTTGAGTTCGTCATAGACCTTGCCTTCGAACTCGCCGAAATCGAGCTCTCTGAGCCGGGGCTCGATGTAGACGCGCGCAGCACCCGGGGGCTTGACCCACTCAAGGGTCTGGCGGCAGCGGATGAGGTCGCTTACGTAGATCGCATCGATGCGCTCGTTCTCGAGCGCCGCCTTGAGCGTCTCGAGGCCGGGCTCGGCCTCGGGGAGCAGCAGCTCGATGTCGCGCTGGCCCTGGTAGCGCCGCTCCAGGTTCCAGGACGTTATGCCGTGGCGAACCACCAGAAGCTCCACATCGTGAGCAGTAGCCAAAGTTCTCCTCCTTCTATCAAGGCGCCCACCATGTCGCCGTTGATGCCCTTGAAGGCGCGCAGCACGGCGACGCGGTAGAGCGCGGTGAACAGCGCCGCGACCAGTAGCCACAGCGCCAGAGCGGGTGTGAACAGCGCCGCCGCGAGAACCGGCACGAGCGACAGCGCCACATCCCGGGTACCGACCGAGCGCCGCGCGTTGTAGGCCATGCCGGATGGGCGCAGGCAGGGGCCGAGCACCAGAAACGCCCCGCCCATGCAGCGGGCGATGGCGGGCAATGCCAGAAGCCATGCGAGCGGGACGTGATACTCCACGAAGGCCCAGAGCAGCGCTCCCTTCCAGGCCAGCAGGAAGACCAGCGCCAAAAGGCCGAAGCTGCCTACCTGGGGGTCCTTCATGATCTCGAGGCGCCGCTCGAGGGGCTGATTGCTGCCCAGGGCGTCGGCCAGGTCCATCACGCCGTCCAGGTGCAGACCGCCGGACAGCGCGACCCACAGGCTCAAGAGGGCAAGGGCCACCAGCGGTGTGGGCAGCGCCAGTTGGCCGAGCCCCCAGGCGGCGAGGGCCAGCAGCGCACCGATGCCAAGCCCGACCAGCGGGTAGGCTCTGAGCGCCCAGCGCCGGGTCGCCGCGTTCCACGGACATGCGAGGGGCAGCGGCAGGCGGGTCAAAAACTGGAAGGCCAGCACCAGACCGTATAGCGCACTCTTCACGGGGCCTCCTGCTTGGACGAGGCGCGCGGCTTCCACTCGATGCCGTGGCCGGCCACCACTTCGATCACCGAGTCCGCCTCGCGGGCGAGCACCCGGTGCAGGCGCTGCAGGAAGGCGACGAACCGCCAGACCACCGGGTCGTCCGGCAGCAGCGCCTCGTTGAGGTCGTTGGAGACGACGACCAGGCTCAGGCCACGCCGGCGCGCCTCACGCAAAAGCTTTTCGAGCCGCGCCACGCCCTCGTCTTCCGAAAGCTCGGCGGCGAACAGGAGCTGGCTCGCCCAGAGCGTTAGGCAGTCCAGCAGCACGGCCTTGTTCCGGGGAATCGTCGCCAGCGCCTCGTCGAAATCCAGCGGCGCCTCGAGGGTCACCCAGCGCTCGTCGCGGCGGGCCTGGTGGCGCTCGATGCGCTCTCTCATCTCGTCGTCGCTGTGGCTCGCCGTGGCCATGTAGTAGCAGCGACCGGGCGCGGCCTCGAGGGTGAGCGATTCCGCCAGG
The DNA here is from genome assembly GCF_024158685.1 of Halomonas sp. 707D4. Lineage (NCBI taxonomy): Bacteria > Pseudomonadati > Pseudomonadota > Gammaproteobacteria > Oceanospirillales > Halomonadaceae > Halomonas > Halomonas sp. 707D4. The sequence continues at coordinate 4,485 of NZ_JAMZBD010000254.1, forward strand.
CGCGACTTGCCCGAGCGCGCGCCGCCGCCGACGAAGACGATCATGGGCGCACCTGGCGCTCAGTCGCGCCTCGGCGCGCCGCGCCCTTTTTTGCATCGTTCACAGCGCCCCTCCCGCCGCGCCCAGCGCGAGCATCATGGC
>NZ_JAMZBD010000255.1:0-4602 GCF_024158685.1 Halomonas sp. 707D4
CTCCCGAGCCTCTCTGGGAGGCGGCGCGACGGCTGGGAATCGAGGCCGGGGCGTGCTGGTACGTGGGGGATCACCGCCGCGACATCGAGGCCGCCAAGGCGGCGGGCATGACGGCGATCGCGGTGGGTTACGGCTATATCAGCGAGCAGGACGACCACCGCGACTGGCCGGCGGACATCTGGTTCGATACCTGCGAGGAGCTCGTCGAGCGCCTGGCCTCGTTCTAAGGCTCTCAGGCGCTCGCAGGCTCAATCAGGCCTTGGGCGGCTGGGCGTCGATCTTCTGGCCGGTCACGCCGCGGCTGTCCGGCCCCATCAGCCAGAGATAGGTCGGCATGATCTGCTCCGGGGTACGCAGCGTCAGTGGATCTTCTTCCGGATAGGCGCCGGCGCGCATGTCGGTACGAGTAGCCCCCGGGTTCAGCGTGTTGATGCGCAGGTTCGCCTGCTCCTTGAACTCGTCGGCGAGCACTTCCATGAAGCCTTCGGTGGCGAATTTCGAGACGCTGTAGGCCCCCCACTGCGCCCGTCCCCTGCGTCCGACGCTCGAGGAGGTGAAGATCAGCGAAGCGTCCTCGGAGTGCTCGAGCAGCGGCAGCAGCGACTGGGTCATCCAGATCGGCCCGTTGACGTTGACCTGCATCACCTGGTCCCAGAGCTCCTGCTCGTACTCCTCGAAGCGCATGATCTCGCCGAGCAGCCCGGCGTTGTGCAGTACGCCATCGAGACGGCCGAACTCCTTGTCGAGGCGCCTTGCCATGTCGTCGAAGTCGTCGAGCGTGGCCCCTTCGATGTTCATCGGGAAGATGGCAGGCTGGGGGCCGCCGGCGGCCTCGATCTCGTCGTAGACGCGCTCGAGCTTCTCGAGGGTGCGTCCGAGCAGAATGACGGTGGCCCCAGCCCGGGCGTAGCTCAGCGCCGCGCAGCGGCCGATGCCATCGCCGGCGCCGGTAACCAGGATCACCCGATCCTTCAACAGATCAGGCGCGGGCCGATAGTCGATCTTGCAGGTCATGCATAACCTCGGAAAGGATTATCCCGCGGACTGACGCAGGAAGTCGTTGGCGAGCCCGGCGGCGCTGCTTTGCGGATAGTCGTCGCGCACCTGCTCGAGCAGTTCGCGGCTGCGCTCGGGCTCGCCCTGACGCGCCTTGACCAGGCCCAGCTTGTAGAGGGCGTCCGGCACCTTGCTGCTGGCGTTGAAATCGTTGATCACCCGGCTGAAGGCCTCGTCGGAGGCATCCAGCTCGTTCTCGGCGGCATAGAGCTCGCCGAGCCAGTAGTAGCCGTTGGCGGCCAGGCTGCTGTCGGGGTGGGCGGTGACGAAGCTCTTGAAGGCATCGATCGCGTCACCGAAACGACGCGCCTGGACGTGGGCGAAGGCCGCCTGATAGTCGGCCTGGGCGTCCTCGCTCACGTTGCGCGCGGAGGGGGCGTTGACCACCTCCTCTGCGGCTTCGGGTTCGACCTGCGGGGTGGACTGCTGGATCTGGGCGGGACCACTGTCGAGGTTCATCAGCCGATCCTCGATGTCGATGTACTGCTGCTGCGACTGGCGCTTGAGCTGCTCGAGCTGATGGCGAAGCTCCTCGATCTGGCCGCGCAGCTGCTGGATCTCCTGGGTGTGCTCTTCCACCTGATTGAACAGCACGAGATTTCCACCGGAGGCTTCCTGGCGCTGGGTCTGCTGGTAGAAGCCGCTGGAGCCCGAGGAAAGATCCTGGACCAGAGGTTGCTGAGCGAGCGCCGCCAGGGGCAATACGGACAGCGGGAGCGCAAAGGCTCCCGCACCGCACAGCCTCCCAATAAAACGTTTGAGACTGCGATTCATGTTCACTCCTAGAGTACTGGCGCGCTTCGCGCCAGTACGCCGTTTCTAGTATCGCCGGGTCGGCTACTTAGTAGCTGAAGATTAGTAGCTGAAGACCACGCGACGGTTCTGCGAGTAGGCGCTTTCGCCCTGGCCGTTGACCGCCGGACGCTCTTCACCGTAGCTCACCACGCTCATCTGGGACGGCGAAACGCCCTGGATGTTCAGGAAACGCTGAACGGCGCGGGCACGACGCTCGCCGAGTGCCATGTTGTATTCACGGGTACCGCGCTCGTCGGTGTGGCCTTGCAGAGTCACACGGGCGTTCGGGTTGGACTGCAGGTAGCGGGCGTGGGCCATCACCACGGACTCGTACTCGCTCTTGATGCTGTCACGGTCGTAATCGAAGTAGATGGTGCGCACTTCGGGGATACGTGAATCGGCCTGCTGGCCGGCGCCGCCCGAGGTGGAACCGTACTGGCCCGTGCCGCTGGTACCAACGCCGGAACCGGTGCCCGCGCCGGCGGTGCTGCCGCTCTGGCTACCGTAGGCATCGCCGTCTTGAGTACCACCGGTGCTGGAGCAACCAGCGACGGCCAGAACGGAGAGCGCGACCGCGAGTGAGCGAACCAATGGCTTAAGTTGCATAATCAGACTCCTTGCCTGAAAACAGAATTTCTGTCGTTCAACTTTTATGTGATCGTCGGGCGTGAATCGCAACCGCTCGATCTTAGTTTAAGAAGGGAGACCACGCGGGATCGCGTACTTCGCCCTGTGCTGCCGGCAGTCTGAATGACGAGCGGCCATCCGCGGAAACGGCACTCAAAAAGCCACTACCACCCTGTTGGGTAGCGAAGATTACCATGGTCCCGTTCGGCGCAACACTAGGAGATTCATCTCTTGTGGTTTCGCTGATGACCACGAGACGACCGCCGTCGAGTTCCTGACGCGCAACCTGGTAACCACGCCCGGACTGGTGGATCAAGAACAGCTCGTCACCGTCCGGCGAGAAGCGCGCGCGAGCATTGTAGTTGCCCGTGTAGGTCAGGCGATCGGCACCGCCACCATTGACCGGGGTGCGATAAATCTGCGGGCCGCCGCTGCGATCCGAAGTGAAGATCAGGCTGCGACCGTCCGGTGACCAGGCGGGTTCGGTGTCGATGCTGTTGCTCTGGGTAACGCGATCCAGCGAACGGCTGCCGATATCGAGTACGTAGATGTCGGGCTGACCATCCTTCGAGAGCGACATGGCAAGCTTGCGGCCATCCGGTGACCAGGCCGGCGCCCCGTTGATGCCTTCGAACGACGTCGCCTGGACGCGCTGGCCGGTGGAGACATCCTGAATATAGATTGCCGGGCGCTCGGTTTCAAAGGAAACATAGGCCAGCTTGCGACCGTCCGGCGACCAGGCCGGCGACATGATCGGCTGGTCCGAGGTCAGCACCTGCTGGCTGCGCTGGCCATCGGCGTCGGCCACGTACAGTCCGAACTGCATGTTGTCACCCACGCCCTGGGCGGTCACGTAGGCGATCTTGGTCGAGAAGGCGCCGCGAATGTCGGTGATCGCCTCGAAGACCTGGTCGCTGATGTAGTGAGCTGCCCCGCGCAGGTCGTTGCCGCTGACGGTCACGGTCTCGCCGATCATGCGCGATTGGCCGCTGATGTCCATCAGCTCGAACTGGAGTTCAAAGCCACTACCGGTCTGCCGGGCGCGGCCGACCACCAGGTAGCGCACGTCGAGCGAGCGCCAGGTGCCGAACTGCACGTCGCTTGCTTGGCTCGGACGCTCGAACATGGCGTTGCGCGCCAGAGGCGCAAACATGCCGCTGCGTTCCAGGTCGTCCTGGACGATCTGGGCGATGTCCTCCGGCAGGCCCTCACCGCCTTCGAAGGGCACCACGCCGATCGGCAGGGCCTGATCGCTGCCCCGGGTGATTTCGATGGTCAGGTTGGCGCTGGCGACGCTGCTGATCAGCAGCAACGCGCAAAACAACCATACTTTGCTCAAGGTTTGCATCAACGTACCCCTCCTGGCGAGAAGTTGAAGGTCATCGGATTCTGTCTGATGTAGCGCTGCTGTTCCGGTGTCAGTTGCAGCAGCTCGCGAAACGGCGCGGCCTGTTCGACCGCCTGCACGGCGGACTGGTCGAACGCACTGTTACCGCTCGAAGTTACTATATTAGCTAACAAAACCTCTCCCGAGGGACCCAGTCGCACACTTATTACCGCGCGCATGCTGTCGCCGGATCCACCGGGAATGATCCAGGCCTGTTCCACGGCGCGCTGGACGATATTGCTGAAGTTGTTGGCGGCCTGCTGCGCCTGCTGGGCGTTCGCTGCGGCAGCGGCCGCCTCGCCTTCGAGCTGGCGCTGCATGGCGGCCTCGGCTTCCGCGGCGGCGCGCGCTTCGGCCTCGCGCTGACGGGCGGCTTCCGCTTCCCGCTGGCGCTGCTCCTGGGCTTCGCGTTCGCGGCGTGCTTCTTCTTCGCGCTGGCGTTCGGCTTCGGCTTCACGTTCGCGACGCGCCTGCTCCTCACGTTCACGCTCGGCCTGCGCTTCGGCTTCACGCTGCCGTTCAGCTTCAGCTTCAGCTTCAGCTTTGCGACGCGCCTCTTCCTCGCGCTGGCGTTCGGCTTCTGCCTCCTGCTCCTGGCGCGCCTGCTCTTCGCGTAGGCGTTGCTGCTCGGCTTCGGCCTCGACGCGCGCCTGCTCCTCGGCGGCGCGCTCTTCGGCGAGCCGCTGTGCTTCTTCTTCACGAGCGCGGGCCTGGGCGGCCTCCTCTTCGGCTTGGCG
>NZ_JAMZBD010000256.1:0-4599 GCF_024158685.1 Halomonas sp. 707D4
AGTGGGCATCGTTGATCGAGCCGTCGGCGTTGAGCCCGCCGATGGGCACGTGCAGATAGCCAAGGCCGGGCGAGGAGGCGGTACGCCACTCGAGCTGGTTCAGCGCAAGCGAAGCGATATGCGGGCCCCAGTTGGGGATGCCGCGCTGGCGAAGGCTGTCGACCAGTGGGAGCGTGTATTCGCTCACGACCGGTCGAAAGAGAGGCAATCCCGAGTTGCCCGATACCACCGGGTTGTCGTACCAGACTCGGTTAGGCTCGGCGGCAGGCCAGTTGTTGAGATTGAGAGCGGTGAAGCCGCGAAAGCGCTGGACCCGTTGATCCGAGGTCGCCGTGGGGTTCTGAACGTTGTACCAGTACTCGGTGACGTCTCGGGTGGGCACGCCGGTGGTATAGGACTCGTCGAAGGTATATCCCGGTACCCCGGCGTTGAAGAAGGCGTAGTAGTTGCTGCTCGGCAAGCGGGCGCGATAGCGCTTGGTCGGGGCGTCCCAGGCGCCGGTAAAGCCCGGGTTGTACCAGCTGGGATTGGACTCCGTGGAGTAGCGTGTCGCCAGCGCTCGCTCGGTCAGGCGCCACACGACCGTCCGATTGTTGAACGCGTCGTCGCGGGTACGCGAGGCGGGGTTCTGCTGATAAGCCATCAGCCCCAGGTTGATGTTGCCCCGATAGCGGTCGATCAGCTCGCGCCCGACGCGCTTCATGGTGCTCGACTTGCTCAGCGGCGAGCGCGCCCCGGCCGGGCAATTGGCGGCGTTGAACGTATCGAGCTGGCAGGCGGCGAGTGTTCCCCGATCGCCCGGGTTGGTGCCGATCGCCACGCGTCCGTCGAGCCCCTCCTGGCCGCTTTCCGAGTTGTCCAGAATCAGCAGCACGTTGGGTGGCACGCGGCTGACGACGTTCAGCGGGGCGCTGGAGACCCCGGTCTCGTCGCTGGGAATGGCGTAGTTCTCGTCGTAGCTGCCCTCGCCGCCGCCGACCGGGGTGTCCGGCGTCGGGGTAGGCGTAGGGGTGGGCGTCGGCGTCGGTGTGGGGGTTGGCGTGGGTGTCGGTGTCGGTTCTGACGGAGGCGGCGTGGTACCCATGCTCCAGACAGGCAGTGTCCAGAACCCCAGGCCCAGAGAGCAGAGAAGCATGCAGGCAAGACGCGCACAAGGTTTCTTGTTCATGATCCTTCTCGCTGTTCATGGGCAAAGAGGCTTTCCAGGGCGACGCTGGTGGCCTCCGAGCGGCCGGCGCCTTGCGCTTCGATCCGGTAGAGCACTTCGCGGACTTCCTGACCGTCACTGGTGGCGCGCGAGCCGACGATGACCAGATCACAAATACGGTAGCGAGAGCTGAGCGACTGACCGTTGACCGTGCTGGCGTGTGGCTTCCAGGCGGGCTCGGAGGAGGAGCCGCACTTGACGATCCCCGTTTCGGTACCGGCTTGCAAGGCCTGCTCGCCTGCCCTCAAGGCGGCCTCGGCCGCTTGAAGCGCCACGCTGTACTCCTGTTGGTTGGCAGCCATGCGCCCCTGGATCACCGACCCCTGCATCGACGACAGGCTGACCAGCGTGACGATGGCGAGAAAGATCAGGCTGAGCACCAGCGCCATGCCGCGCTGAGGCGCCGAGCCTTGAAGTGCGCGGTTCATGGCCGGTTCCTCAAGGTGATGGTGGTGGTGAACGCCTGATAGAGGCGGCCGTCATCGGCGCTGAAGGGGGCGTCGCGAAAGTTGCCGGTGGCGATGGTGGTGGGTGCTTCGCGCAGGTCGGTGCGCTCGCTTTGCACGATCAGGCTCACCCGCATGGCGCGCGTCTGCGCCCACTGGGCCGCCGTCAGCGCCTCTGGAGCCAGATACTGCTCGCCGACCAGCACGCGGGTGCGCAGGGCCACGACGTTGTTGGCCAGTACTTCGTTGCGCGGCGTCGGCGTACCGATGTCCAGACGCATCAGCGATGGTGCGCCGGCGCTCTCGGCGTCACGGCCCAGATAGTAAAGGCCGCTGTCGATGGCGCTCAGCGTCACCGGCTGGCCCTGCAGGTAGGGCACCGCGCCATTTTTCGACCAGGCGCTGGTCTGGGGCGACAGGTTGCCCGGCACGCCGCTTGCCGCCTTGATCAGGCGGTTGGGCTGGGTGGAGACGTTGTAGAACAGATCGCAGTTCTGAAGTCCTTGAAGCAGCACCAGTCGCCCGGTGTAAGGGACGTTTCCCGTCAGATTGAGCTGCTGGTTGCTGGCGAGCGTCTCGATCGTCGTCGTGACTGGTGGCAGGGTCGTGGCGGCGCGAAAGGCGATGCTCTGGGTATCGGGCAAGGGGCTTTCGAGCACGGCGGCCATCCCCTGTGCCTGCGCGCCGGTGGCGACCTGAAGCGCCGGCGCGGCGAGAGCGGCGTCGTTTGCGCTGCGCACATGGACGCTGAGCAGGCTCTGGGCACAGCCGCCCTTGTAATCCACCTGACGCAGCTCGCGGGACAGCGTTTCCAGCGCGAAGCGCCCGGTGTCCTGCATGTTGGCAAGCGCGGTGGTGATGCGGTAGCTCTGCTGCGAGGCGATGAAGAGCTGGGTGGCACCCAGGATCACCAGCACGCCGATCACCATGGCGACCAGCAGCTCGATCAGCGTGAAGCCCGTCTGGGCGGAGGAGGGCGAGTAGGGCGAGGAAGCCGTCATCTCAAAGCTCCGAGGCCAGTTGCACGACGCGCCATTCCCGCGACGGCGACACGATGTCGGTAAAGCGTACCGTCACGCTGACGTTCGACTGGGCGACGCTGATCGCGCCCTGGCCCTGGGGCAGCACCGCGGCCACGTCCACCGCCCACTCGCGCTTGTCGCGAGCGGCAAGCTCGGTGCCGCTCACGCTCTGGCCGAAGGCGAGCGAGTAGGCATTGGCCTGGCCACGGTTGGCGCGAATGCGGTCCATCATGTCCTGGGCCATGTTGGTGGCCTGGGTCTCGAGGTAGGCGCTGCGCTGCTGGGTGAGCGCCTGGGTCTGCAGCGCCACCACGCCGAGCAGGCCGACCGACATGATCAGCATGGCCACCAGCGACTCGATCAACGAAAGACCCTGCTGCTTTTTCATCGCGGCCTCCATGGGGGTGGTCAGGGAGCAGGGCAGGCCTGCGGCGGAGTCAGAACACGCGAGAGTCCGCTCGGCTCCAGGCGGATGCAGCGCGCCTGATCTCCTATCCCGAGCGCAATGTGCCGAACCGACGGCGTGCCGCTGGACGGCGCGAAACGCCCGAGGCTATTGAAGCGAATCTCATCGAGCCCTGTCGATATCTGCACCGTGGCGTTCGAGCGCGGCCATTGGCGCAGCGTCTGCGTGCCCTGCATGACACGAAAGCCCGGCGACCACTGCCTCGATTCCAGCGGGATCAGTACCGTGCTGCGGTTGCGCCGCACCGCCTCGCTGCGTGCGTACATCAACGCGGTCTGGAACTCGTTGGTCGCGCTCACCAGGCGGTTCGCCTCGATCACGCGGGCGAAGTTCGGAAAGGCCACCGCCGCGAGCAGCCCCAGCAGGGCCAGGGTCACCAGAAGCTCTAGCAGAGTGAAGCCGTTCATGATGCGATGGCGTAGGGAATCCAAGGCGGTGCCTCTGAAGGCGCGCGGCGCGCCGTCTCTTTTAATGGGTGGCGATCCTGAACAAGTATGGCCTTTAATTGGCGATCGTGGTCATAAAGTACCAGATGAAAAGTGCGGATAGCGGCCAAATACGCCCGATTAAGCGGCGCAATTATGCCGATGTGGTTCGTGTTGAAGCGTGCCGTACCGGTCAGGCCCGTCAAGAGCCGTGAAAACGCCCCGGATGGAACGATCAAGGGAAGGATGTCGCGGGTATTGCGGGAGACGTCGTTAAGGGAGGTTGTCTGCTTGTTGGCAGCGGTTACTCTTGCAGTTGGCGTTACGCGGTCGTCTAGGCAGTGCGACGTCGATCGCATAAATCGACAACGGGCACGACGCTCGATTTATGGCAGATATTTTTGGTTATCATTACAAAATAATCGCCGGCATTAGCCAAAAGTTGGGTGTCTATAAATGTAATATTACTACATATTGGCGATATTTGGATTCATGCGGGCGGCGGCGTGCGTCGCCTTCTCAAGCCGAGCCGAAAAGAGCGGGTGGCGTTGCTTGGCTTTCTTACCCAAGGGAGACATCGAGTGAAAATAGGCGCATTGAAAGAGCGCTTTCGGGGCGAGGCGCGGGTCGCGCTCACCCCGGAGAGCGCCGGCCAGCTCCAGAAGCTTGGCCACGAGTGTCTGATCGAGGCCGGGGCCGGCGTGGCGGCGGGTTTCGACGACGAGGCCTACCGCACCGCTGGCGTGACGGTCGTCGAGGGGGTCGCGGCGCTGTTCGACGCCGCCGAGGTGGTCATCAAGGTGCGCGAGCCTTCTGACGAGGAGGCCGAGCGCCTACGCGAGGGCCAGACGCTGATCTCGTTCTTCTGGCCCGCCCAGAACGAGGCGATGCTCGAGAAGTGCCGGGCCAAGGGCGCCAGCGTCATCGCCATGGACATGGTGCCGCGCATCTCGCGGGCGCAGAAGATGGACGCGCTCTCGTCGATGGCCAACATCGCCGGCTACCGCGCGGTGATCGAGGCGGGCAACAACTT
>NZ_JAMZBD010000257.1:0-4582 GCF_024158685.1 Halomonas sp. 707D4
GGCTCATGGGGCTGGTCATGTACGCGCTGACCGTCACCGTGGTGATGCGTCTTCGCCCGGCACTCGCCGTGATAGGCGAACGCACCTCCTGGCGCGACAAGTTTGCCTCCATCTCGGGCTTGATCCCATTCTTTGCCGTCTTTCTAGTGATGATTCTGGGCATCTACTTCGGCTTGTTCACACCCACCGAAGGCGCCAGCGTCGGGGCCTTTGCCACGCTGCTGTATGCGCTCTTCAAAGGTATGCGCTTGGCTGGGCTTTGGCGCAGTCTGCAAGAGACCTTGGCGCTGTCGGCGGTGGTGTTCTTCATGTTGGTGGGGGCGGAAACGCTGGGCTACTTCATCTCGGTGTCGCGGATCTCGTTTTCCATTAGTGACATGCTTTATGGGCTCGAGCTTTCGCCGATGATGGTGGTGCTGTGCATCCTGCTGCTCTACTTCGTGCTCGGCATGTTCATGGACTCCATCGCCATGCTGGTGATCACCGTGCCGGTGGTTTACCCGATCATCCAGGCGTTGGGCATCGATCCGGTCTGGTTCGGGATCATCACGGTGCTGACGGTGGAGCTTGGCCTGATCACCCCGCCGGTGGGCATGAACGTGTTCGTCATCAAGGCGATGGCGCCGCACGTAGGGCTGGGCGAAATCTTCAAGGGCGTGGCACCGTTTATCGTGTCGGACTTCGTTCGGCTGGCGCTTCTGGTTGCGTTTCCCGTGCTGAGCACGTTTTTCCTGCTTTAACGTCATGGGGCTGGAGCGGCCGACTGTCGAAGACGGCTACGGCTGCTCCATCAAATGCTTTCGAAACGCACGGGGAGCCAATGTTGTATTACGTTTGAAAAAACGTGTGAAGTAGGCCGGCTCGGAAAAGCCCAAACCGTCGGCGATCTCGGCGATGGTCATATTGGTATAAGTGAGCTGGCGTTTGGCCTCGAGCAGTAGCCGCTCGTGGAGTATCTGCAAGGCGCTCCGGCCTTCCTGTTGACGGCACAGTAGGTTGAGATGCGCGCGGCTGAGCCCAAGTTCGCGCGCTAGCGCCTCGATGCCAGGCTGCTCTCGAAAGCGTTGCTCGACCAGCGTATGAAACCGTTCGAAATGCTGGCGACCCTTTTCGCGTGCCATAGGGATCGCCCTCTGAGGCGTTGGCTTACGCGGCAGCACCAGGCGTTCGAGCTCGATGGCCAGTGCCAGAGCCAGTACTTCCAGAAGCTGGCGCCGCTCCGGCGCCGGATGGCGATACTCGCGGTCGATCTGGCTCACCAGCGTGACGATCTGCGCTTGATTCGACGCGGCTTCGAGGCTGTAAAACCCCGCCTGTCTCAGCGCTCGGCCATCATCCAATGCCTTGCCCAAATGATCTGCCAGCGGCTGAGCCAGGGTCACGATGTGGCCTTTCACGTCTGGTGAAAAGCAGAACCCGTGAATCGTCATGGCCGGTACCACGATGACCCCCGCATTCCGCTTATGGTGATGGGCTCCCTCCAGCTCAAGATCGACGCTGCCTCGAGTGATCAGCAGGACGTGGACCAGATCGGTGTGGCGATGCGGGCGAATACGCCAATCGTGCAGAAGGCTGCGCTCTGGAATGGACTCGCAGTGCAAAAGATCCGGCGTGGGCCAATGGCGGGTTTCACCGTAGAGCTTGAACACGGGAACGATAGTGGCGGCTAGCATGGAGGGCTCCGCTAATACGTTTGACTAAAGTCGAGCATTTATACGCCAAAAATCCAGATTTAAGACCATATTTTGCCTTACTCAAGCGCTTAATTCGATCAAAAATACAACTCATTAATCGTTGTGACACTATGCTCTGGAGCGTTTTGATGAAGACTCAGGTGGCGATTATCGGGGCTGGCCCGTCGGGCCTGTTGCTGGGACAACTGTTGCAACGCCAGGGCATCGACAACGTGATCGTCGAGCGGCGCAGCGGCGAGCACGTGCTGAGCCGCATCCGGGCCGGTGTGCTAGAGCAGGGCACGGTGGATCTCTTACGCGAGGCGGGCGTTGATCGGCGTATGGATGAAGAGGGCTTACCCCACGACGGCTTTGAGCTGGCCTTCGACAATCGCCGCGTACGCGTGCCGCTTGATGAGCTGACCGGAGGCCGCCGTGTCATGGTCTACGGTCAGACCGAGGTGACGCGTGACCTGATGGAGGCTCGTGAGGCCGTAGGTGCCTCCTCGTTTTACGAGGCTGAAAACGTTCAGCCGTTCGATATGGAAAGCGACGCCCCTTATCTGACGTTCGAGCATGATGGTAAAACCTTGAGGCTCGACTGCGACTACATAGCCGGCTGCGATGGCTACCATGGCGTCTCGCGTCAGAGCATTCCTGGTGATCGTCTCACCGAGTTCGAAAAGGTCTACCCCTTTGGCTGGCTGGGTCTATTATCGGATACGCCACCGGTGTCGGAGGAGCTGATCTACGCCCGCCACGAGCGCGGCTTTAGCCTGTGCAGCATGCGTTCCGCCACCCGCAGCCGTTACTACCTGCAGGTGCCGTTGGATGAAAAAGTCGAGGACTGGTCCGATGAGCGCTTTTGGGAAGAGCTCAAGCGCCGCTTGCCCAACGAGGTGGCCACTCGGCTCGTGACCGGGCCTTCCATCGAGAAGAGCATCGCGCCGCTTCGAAGCTTCGTGGTGGAGCCCATGCAGTACGGCAAACTGTTTTTGGTCGGTGACGCGGCCCATATCGTCCCGCCTACTGGCGCTAAGGGCCTCAATCTCGCCGTCAGCGACGTGAATACGCTCTACCGGCTGATGGTGAAGGTCTACCAGGAAGGCCGCACGGATCTGATCGAGCGCTACTCACAAACGTGCCTGAAACGTATCTGGAAGGCCGAGCGCTTCTCTTGGTGGATGACGTCCATGCTGCACAACTTCTCCGATGCAGACGACTTCGATAGCCGTTTGCAGCTCGCTGAACTCGATTACGTCACGAGTACCCAGGCGGGTTTGACGACGATTGCCGAAAACTATGTGGGACTGCCTTACGAGTCTCTGGAGTAAAATTTCGTTGTCTTGATTTGCCTTGAACCTCCCTGGTAAAAGAAGCGCCATGAACCGGCTCAAACCCTAATTGGTTCTCAAAAACGCGGCATCGGTGCTTTAACGCTATCCATGAACTCGTGTTTTGTTAAAACCAAGGCGCCAGCCTGACCCTTAACCGGGTGCGATAGGCGGCATCGTTGATACGACTGTTGGCCAGCATGCGGTCCAGCAGGGCGCCACGTTTCTTTGCCGAGCTCGGTAGCGCCTTGACGTGCGTATCGATCCAGACAAGCCGGCCCTGGGCGTCGATCAGCAGGTTGTCCAGGTGCAGGTCGCGGTGGTAGTAGCCCGCCTGGGCGAGCTCGATCACCTGGTTGGCCAGAGTGTCGATGAATGCCGTGCGGCCCGGCTCGTCGAGCGCCTCGAAGTGGGCGCTACCCGTCACGCAGCCGTCCAGCCGCTCCATGGCGTAGAGCGAGCCGAGCGGATTCAAGAAGTTGAGCGCCACGCCATAGCAGCGCACATCGACGGTGTTCTGCCCCAGTTTCTGCAGAATGCGGCGGCTGGTGAACTCCTTGTAGGCGTCGTAAGAGCCGGTCAGGCGCTTGGAGATGATGTCGCGTCCCAGCCAGCGCCAGAAGTGCTCCCTGGGGGAGTACTTGTCGCGCACCAGCTTGAACAGCGTACTGGACTGGGCTTGAAAGAAGAAATGGCTGCTGGCCTGACGATCGAGTTCCGGTAGCGACACCAGCGCCTGCAGGCTGCCCACGCCCGGCGTTGCTTGAACGCGGTGAACCAGATACCAACAGGTCCGTTTTTCGAAGTGAAAACGCTGCAGCTTTGTGAACATGCGGAAGAACTCGGTCGATCATCCGGCAGAAAGCCGAGTGACGGGGGTTGAACGTCAAGAAATGGCCGCTAGCGTCGACGGCACCAACCTGGGTGCCTACTGAAAGAATGCTGACACTAAAGCGTAATAGAAAAGCTGCCAAGTTCAACCATTTTGCCGTTTTCCAGCCGTTCGGCGAGTGTCTTTCCCCTGGAGTGGCCAGTAAAAAGCCCGGCCGGGGCCGGGCTTTGCATATCGGAAGCTTGAAGCGCTCAACACTCGATGGCATTCACCGCGAGTCCACCTTTTGACGTTTCCTTGTACTTGTCGAGCATGTCGCGGCCGGTGTCGCGCATGGTGCGGATCACTTTATCCAGCGAGATGAAGTGGGTGCCGTCGCCGTGCAGCGCCATTTGCGCTGCATTGATCGCCTTGACCGTGGCGATGGCATTGCGCTCGATGCAGGGCACCTGGACGAGGCCGCCGACCGGGTCGCAGGTGAGCCCCAGGTTGTGCTCCAGGCCGATTTCCGCAGCGTGCTCGACCTGCTCCGGCGTTGCGCCCATCACCTCGGCCAGCCCCGCGGCGGCCATGGCGCAGGCGGAGCCGACCTCGCCCTGGCAGCCCACTTCGGCCCCAGAAATGGAGGCGTTTTTCTTGCACAAAATGCCGATGGCGCCTGCGGCAAGCAGGAAGTCCACCACGTTACGCTCGCTGGAGCCTGCCTGGAACTTCATGTAGTAGTGCAGCACCGCCGGGATGAT
>NZ_JAMZBD010000258.1:0-4533 GCF_024158685.1 Halomonas sp. 707D4
CATCCTGATCATCGACGACGTGATCACCGCCGGCACCGCCATTCGCGAGGTGATGACACTGATCGAGGCCGAAGGCGCACGGGCCGGCGGCGTGATCGTGGCGCTGGATCGCCAGGAGCGCGGCCAGGGCGAAAAGAGCGCCATTCAGGAGGTCGCCGCCGAGTACGCCATGCCGGTGGTGAGCATCGTCACCCTGGCCCAGGTGCTCGAGTACCTCGAGGAGCACGCCGGTGGCGAGATGCTCGCCTACGCCGAGGCGGTACGCGCCTACCGCGACCGCTACGGCGTCGCCTGATCCTCCACGGCGCCGGCGAAGCCCTGCTGGCGCCAGGCCTCGAAACTCACCACCGCCACGGCGTTGGAGAGATTGAGGCTGCGGTTGTTCGGCTGCATCGGAATACGCAGTTTCTGCGCCTCGGGCACCGCCGCGTGCGCCTCGCCGCTGAGCCCGGCGGTTTCCGAGCCGAACAGCAGAACGTCGCCGGGCGCGAAGGAGACCTCGCTGTAACCACGCGTGCCCCGCGTGGTGATCGCCCAGATGCGTCGCCCGGCCATCGCCGCCTGAAACGTGGCAAAGTCGCGATGACGCGTCACGTTGGCCAGATCCCGATAATCGAGCCCCGCACGGCGCAGCTTCTTCTCCTCGAGATCGAAGCCCAGTGGCTCGATCAGGTGCAGCAGGCAGCCGTTGTTGGCCACCAGACGCATGATGTTGCCGGTGTTGGGCGCCATGCGCGGCTCGAAAAGCGCTACCTCGAACATGACTCTTCCTTTGCGTGCTGCGTTGAGGGGCCGATCGACGACCCGAACGGGCCGGAGGCGACTTGAAGCGGGGATGATGCTCTTGAATGGTGGCGTATTATACAAACTCTTATAGAACTTTGGTCTAATGCTAGAAAAGATTTTTCGATGCTGTCGACCGCATTCGTCGATCGGTTTCGTCTTCGTCGCACCGAGCTGTATGATACGGCCAAAGCGTACCGCTTTCCTGCCAGGTGGTTTTCATGTCCAGCATTCTCACGCGCCTGAACGGCCTCAATCCGCGCCAGCGCGAGGCGGTCAAGTACATCGACGGCCCTTGCCTGGTGCTCGCCGGCGCAGGCTCCGGTAAGACCAGCGTCATTACCACCAAGATAGCCTACCTGGTGAAGGAGTGCGGTATGAGCGCCCGGCGCATCGCCGCGGTCACCTTCACCAACAAGGCCGCCCGCGAGATGAAGGAGCGCGTGGGCCAGATGCTCAAGGGCCGCGAGGGCCACGGGCTGACGGTTTCCACCTTCCACACCCTGGGGCTCAACATCATCCGCGGCGAGCTGAAAACGCTTGGCTACAAGCCGGGCTTTTCGCTGTTCGACCCGGAGGACGCCAAGGCGCTCTTGCGCGATCTGATGAACAAGGACGCCCAGGTCGACGCCGAGCAGATCAATGCGGTGCAGGCCAAGATCTCCACCTGGAAGAACGACCTGGTGCTGCCGGGTGTCGCGCTTTCCCACGCCGAGGACGAGGACGCGCAGTTCGCCGCCCGGGTGTATGAAGCCTACAACCGTCACTTGAAGGCCTACAACGCGGTAGATTTCGACGACCTGATCCTCTTGCCGGTGGTACTGCTTCAAAACGACTTTGATGCACTGGCGCGCTGGCGGCGCAAGATCCACTACATGCTGGTGGACGAGTATCAGGACACCAACGTCTCGCAGTACCTGCTGGTGAAACTTCTGATGGACGAGCGCGCCACCTTCACCGTGGTCGGCGACGACGACCAGTCGATCTACGCCTGGCGCGGCGCGCGTCCGGAAAACCTGGTCACCCTGGGCGAGGATTTCCCCCGGCTCAAGGTGATCAAGCTCGAGCAGAACTACCGCTCCACCGGCACCATCCTGCGCGCTGCCAACACTCTGATTGCCAACAATCCCCACGTCTACGAGAAGACCCTGTGGTCGGAAATGGGCGATGGCGCGCCGATCCGCGTGGTGGTGACCCGCCACGAAGAGGCGGAGTCCGAGCGGGTGGCCAGCGACATGCTCACCCGGCGCATCAAGGAGGGTGCCGAGTGGCGCGACTTCGCCGTGCTCTACCGCGGCAACTTCCAGGCAAGGCTTTTGGAGCTCAAGCTCCAGCACTACCAGATTCCCTACAAGCTTTCTGGCGGTACGTCGTTCTTCTCGCGCAACGAGATCAAGGACGCCATGGCCTACCTGCGCCTTCTGATCAACCCGGCGGACGACAACGCCTTTCTGCGCATCGTCAACGTGCCGCGCCGCGAAGTGGGGCCAGGCACCGTCGAGAAGCTCGCCAACTACGCCACCGAGCGCTCGATCTCGCTGTTCGCCGCCTGCCATGAGCTTGGCCTCGAGCAGGTGCTGCCGACCCGGGCCACGGAGCGCCTCGCCCGCTTCACCCACTTCATCGACGGCGTGCGACAGCGCATGGATCAGGGCGACGCCATCGCCGCGATCCGCGACATGCTGCGCGACATGGATTACGAGGCGTGGCTCTACCAGAACGCCAGCGCCCCGACCATCGCCGAACGGCGCATGGCCAACGTCTGGATACTGATCGACCAGCTCGAGAAATCCTTGAATCGCGACCCGGAAGAGGACACCGACTCCACGGCGACGGAAACCGACGGGGTCGAAGCCGCGATCTCGCGGCTGGTGCTGCGCGACATCCTCGAGCAGCAGGCCGAAGAGGACGACTCCGACCGCGTGCAGCTACTCACCATGCACGCCTCCAAGGGCCTGGAGTTCCCGCACGTCTATCTGATGGGGCTCGAGGAGGATTTGCTGCCGCACAGAAATGCCATCGAGGTCGGTACGGTGGAGGAGGAACGCCGCCTTGCCTACGTGGGCATCACCCGCGCCAGGCGCACGCTGACCATGACGCTGGCCCGCCAGCGCAAGGCCTACGGCGAGCTGATGGATTGCCAGCCGAGCCGCTTTCTCGACGAGCTGCCGGCCGAGGATCTGGAATGGGAGGGCCGGGCCGACAGGGAGGACCCGGACAAGAAGCAGGCGCGCGGCAAGGACGCCATCGCCGGGCTGCGCTCGCTGCTGGGCTGACGACGCCGACTTGTCCACAGCCGCTTGCCGAAAGCCGGCTGTGGACAAGACGTTTTCCTACTGCGCGCGCTCGATCATGTAGTCCACCATCGCCTCGAGCTCGTCGTCGTCCGCCGTGCTCGCCCCGCGCGGCGGCATCACGCCCTTGCCCAGGATCACGCTCTGATAGAGCGCTTCACGCCCCTTCTCCAGCCGCTCGCGCCAGGCGTCGATATCACCAAGCGCCGGTGATCCGGCGATGCCGGTGGCGTGGCAGGTCGCGCAGCGCGCGCGGGCGTAGAGCGCCTCGCCATCCAGCGCGCTGGCGGTGTCACCGGGCGCATCGGCCACCGGCTCGTCAGCGACGGGTTCGCCCGGCGACGCCTCGACCGGGTCGAGGGCGGCATCGATCAGAGGCGCCAGCAGGTAGTGCGTGGCGGCGCGCACCTCGTCGTCGCTCAGGTTGGGATTGCCGCCTCTGGGTGGCATGGCGTTGATGCCGTCGATGGCATGAACCACCAGGGTTTCCATGCCCTGCTCCAGGCGTGGCGCCCAGGCCTCGTCGTCGCCGCGCATCGGGGCACCGGCAACGCCGGTCTGGTGGCACGCCATGCACAGGCGATCATAGACCGCTTCGCCGTCGACCGAACCGGTATCGTCGCCGGCCAGCGCCAAGGTGGTGAATCCGCCCAGGACGAGACCCGTCACGTATTTGAAATTCACTCGATGCTCCTTGAAAACGCCCCGCCATGGCGCTGCGCGCCTTTCCAACGTCGAACGCTGGCGCGAAGCCCTCGATCAGAGGGCCCTGCGCCAGCGCTTGTCGACATGAACGTATGGCCTCGCCTGCGCGTCGAAACGACTCGATCTTCGCCGACGGCCAGGCAGTGCTAGAAGATCAGCTTGAAGACGCCGGTGAGCGTCAGCAGGCCGACGAGAAAGATGAACACGATGATACCGAGGATGATTTTCATTGCGCTTGCTCCATGATGAGTGGAATGACATTCCCTTGTGAATTGTCCCCAGTATAGGTTAAAAATCCGCGCCTTGGCGATCTTGCGCGCGCGGCAGGCACCAGGCCCAAAGCTGCTGCTCGCGCTCGACCTCGAAACCGGCCCTTGCGTAGACGCGACACGCCGGGGCGTTGGCGGCATCGACGGTGAGCGCAAGCGTCGTGGCTCGCCCCTCCAGCGCCAGGCGTCGCGCCTCGTCCACCAGGGCGCGTCCCAATCCCCGCCCGCGCCAGGCGGGAACGAGGCCCATCAACTGAAGCTCCCACTCGGCGTTTGAGCGCGGGGCCAGCAGCAGCGCCCCGACCGTCTCGCCCTCGTGCAGCACCTGGTACCAGTGGCGCGGCGCCTCTGGCGCCTGGGCGTAGAACCCCGCCAGCAGCGCCTCGATCGGCAGTGTGTCGAGAATCACCGGGCAGTCGAGCGAGCCCTCGGCGAGCGCGCTCACGAGCGCCTCCTGGCGCGCCGGGGCCAGGGCGCCGAAC
>NZ_JAMZBD010000259.1:0-4520 GCF_024158685.1 Halomonas sp. 707D4
GCATCGCATGGCGCCGGAGGCCACTGCCGAACTCGCCGAGGCGCTTGCCCGCCAGGCCCCGGCGCTGGCGCCGGAGATCGCCGCGCGCCGCGCCCGAGGGCGCGTGATGCACGGCGTCTACCTGCGCGCCGCCTGGGAGCAGGAGCCACGCTTTTCCAACGCGGTGGAACTTGCAAGCACCCGCGACGCCCTCGGCGTGCCGCTGAGCCGGCTGGTGTGGCAGCAGTCGGCGCTGGATCGCCACACCATTCGCGAGAGCCTGATGCTGTTGGGAGAGTACCTGCTCGAGCGCGATATCGGCCGGGTACAGCTCGCCGACTGGCTGGCGCGCGAGCCCGTCGAGCTTCCCGAGGAGGGCGAGATCGCCGGGCGCCACCACATGGGCGGCACGCGCATGAGCGATGACCCGCGACGGGGCGTGGTGGACCGCAACTGCCGCCTGTTCGCCCAGCAGAACATGTACGTGGCAGGCTCCAGCGTGTTCGCAAGCGCGGGCCACGCCAATCCGACGCTGACCATCGTCCAGCTCGCCCTGCGCCTGAGCGTGCACCTGGACGAGGCGCTCACGCGCGCCTAGTGGAGCTTGCGGGGTGCGGCGAGGCGAAACGCATCGACCGGCACGTCGAAGGCGCGCTGGGTATAGGTGTTGAGCAGCGTATAGGCGCCCTCCATCACCCCGACCGGGGTCTGCAGGATCGCCCGGCTGGTGTAGCGAAAGCGCTGGCCTGGGCCGATCAGCGGCTGCTGGCCGACCACGCCCTTGCCGCGCACCTCCTGGGCATCGCCGCTGCCCTGGGTGATCTTCCAGTAGCGCGCCATCAGCTGGACGCTGTGCGGGCTCTGGTTGTGCACCGTGACGGTGTAGCTGAACACGTAGCGCGCCTCGCTGTCGCTGGACTCCTCGGCGCGATACTCCGGCGTGACGCTGACCTCGATCGCAAGCTGGCTCACCCCTGCTCTCCCCGCTCGGCCTCGAGCGCTTCTGCCTGGGCGACGTGGTTGGCGATCTTGACGTACTCCGCCACCGTCAGCGTCTGGGGACGACGCCCCGGATCGATCTCGAGCGCCTCGAGGGTTTCGCTGCTCACACGCCCCTTGAGGTTGTTGCGCAGGGTCTTGCGCCGCTGGCCGAAGGCGAGCTTGACCAGCTCGAACAGCAGCGCCGGGTCGCTCGCCGGATGCGGCAGCGTCTCGAACGGCGTGAGGCGCACGATGGCAGAGTCCACCTTGGGCCGCGGCACGAAGGCTTCCGGCGGCACGATGAACAGCTGCTCCACCTGGCAGTAGTACTGCGCCATCACCGTGAAACGCCCGTAGTCGGTGCCGCCGGGCTCGGCGGCCAGACGCTCGACCACCTCCTTTTGCAGCATGAAGTGCATGTCGCGGATCGCCGTGCCCATGCCGAGCAGGTGCACGATCAAAGGCGTGGAGATGTTGTAGGGCAGGTTGCCCACCACGCGCAGCGCCGGGCCGTCGCCCTTGAGCGCCTTGAAGTCGAACTTCAGCGCATCGCCTTCGTGAATCACGAAACCGGGGTAGTTGAAGAACTGCACGCGCAGACCCGGGATCAGGTCGCGGTCGAGCTCGACCACTTCGAGCTCGCCGGTGGCCTCGAGAAGCGGTGCGGTCAATGCCCCCTGGCCCGGGCCGATCTCGATCAGCCGGTCACCCTTCGCAGGCCCGATGGCGCGAATGATGCGCGAAATGATGCCGAGGTCGCGAAGAAAGTTCTGACCGAAGCGTTTTCGGGCGCGGTGTTGAAGGGGCGCTTGAGACATCTAACGAAGATCCTTGAATGGGCTTTAACGTAGGGCGAAGGGTGTCGACATCAGGACGACGGCACTTTGGCGCGCGCGCTCAGGCGTCGGGCGAGGCTGACCGCCACCGCCAGGCTCTCGGCGCTGGCCACGCCCTTGCCGGCCAGATCGAGCGCGGTGCCGTGGTCCACCGAGGTGCGCACCAGGGGCAGGCCCAAGGTGATGTTGGCGGCCTGGCCGAACCCTGCATACTTTAGCACCGAAAGTCCCTGGTCGTGATACATCGCCAGCACCGCGTCCACCTCGGCGAGGTGGCGCGGGGTGAACAGCGTATCGGCAGGATAAGGGCCGCGCACGTCGAGACCCTCGCCGCGCAGGTGCTCGATGGCCGGGATGATGGTATCGATCTCCTCGCGACCCAGGTGCCCGCCCTCGCCGGCATGCGGATTGAGTCCGCATACGGCGATGCGCGGGCGCGCGATGCCGAACTGGCGGCTCAGGTCACGGGCCAGGATGCGCGTGACCCGCGTCAGGCCCTCGAAGGTGATCGCATCGGCCACCTCGCGAAGCGGCAGGTGGGTACTCGCCAGCGCCACGCGAAGATCGCGACTGGCGCGCCAGTCCGGCGCCTGGGCGTGCAGGGCGCACTCGGTGGCCAGCAGCATCACCACCTCGTCGACGCCGCAGGCATCGCGCAGCCACTCGGTGTGGCCGGTGAAGCCGGGGTAGCCGCCCTCGACGATCGCCGCCTTGCTGATCGGCGCGGTGACGATCCCCCCGGCCCGTCCGGCCAGGCATTCGCGTACGCCGAGGGCCAGCGTCTCGATCACGTAGGCGGCGTTGGCGGGATCGCACACGCCGGGGGTCGAAGGCGCGCGCAGCGCCACCGGCATCACCGCCAGGTGCGCCCCGCGCGCGGCGGGCTCGCCCCTCCCGGCGACGACGATCTCGACCTCGAGGCCGAGCCGCGCGGCGCGCTCGGCCAGCATGGCCGGATCACCCACCGCGACGACGTCCGCTCCCAGCCGGCCTTCGGCGGCGAGCATCAGCACGAGCTCCGGGCCGATGCCGGCGGGCTCGCCGGTGGTGATCAGCAGCGGCGTCACCGCGCTCATTACAGGCGGATGTCCACGAACGCCTGCTCGCGGATCTCGCGCTGCCAGTTCTGCAGCTCCTCGTTGGCGCGGCGCTGGAAGATCGCCTGGCGTACCTGTTCGCGACGGCTCTCGCTGGTGACGTCCTGGCGGCGGCGATCCTCCACCTCGATGATGTGGTAGCCGAACTGGGAGCGCACCGGTGCCGAGATCTGGCCCGGGTTCAGCGCGTTCATCGCCTCCTCGAAGGCGGGTACGGTCTGGCCCGGACGCACCCAGCCAAGCTCGCCGCCATTCATGGCGCTGCCGCTGTCATCGCTGTACTCGCGGGCCACGGCGGCGAACGCCTCGCCCTGCTGCAGTCGGGCGCGGGCCTCTTCGGCGCGCGCGCGGGCCTGCTCCTCGCTGCGCGTGGGCGTCAGCTCGACGAGGATATGGCGCGCCTGGCTCTCCTCGATGAACGACTGGCCCTGCTGGCCGCCCTGCTGCTCGAGGAAACGATCAACCTCGCGCTCGCTGATGTTGACGCGCTGCTGGACCTGGCGCTGCTGGACCTGGCGCATGAGCATCTCGCGGCGCACGTCCTCGCGCACCTCGGCCAGGCTCATGCCGTCCGCCTCGACGGCGTCGGCGAAGGCGTCCAGCGTCATGCCGTTGGACTCGGCGATGCTTCTGAGCTGGCGATTGAGCTGGGTGTCGTCGACGCTCAGGTTGGCCTGGCGGGCCATCTGCAGCTGGATCTCGTCGAGCACCATGCGCTCGAGCACCTGCTCCTCGAGCTGGCGGCGCGGCGGCAGCTGGCCGCCCTGGGCATTGGCCTGCTGCTCGATCTGGCGCACCCGATCCTCGAGCTCGCTTTTCATGATCACGCCGTCGTTGACCACCGCCACCACGCTGTCCAGCGCCTGGCGCTGGGAGGACTGGAAGGTCTGGGCGTGAACGGCGTCGCTCACGATCGCCGCACTCGCGCCCAGGCACAACGCCAGGGTGGCGCCGACGGATAGCCGTCTGGCGCGCTTGGACAGGGTTCGCAGCGGTAGGCTGTGTTGCATCGTCATAGAAAACTCTCTCGTCGTCGCCATCCAGTGACAGCGGGGCTCGTGATGAAAACGTTACAGCGCGGTGGGGCGGTAGCCCGGGATCGCCTGGTCGAAATAGGTGTTCGCGCCCTGCCCGACGCCACCGAGGCCGCGGAACACGAAGCGCAGAAACAGCCCGCGATCGCTGAAATCGTCACCGACCTGGGCGGTGTCGTTGTCGTCGATCCACTCGCGCCAGACCACCTGGACGCCATAGCAGCAGTCGTTCCACTGGATGCCGGCGAGCTGCTCCAGCGCCCGGTCGTTGGTCTGGTCGTACAGGTAGCGGCCGATCAGGTCGATCTGCGGGGTGGCCTTGTAGCCCACCGAGAGATCCCACTCCTCGCGGCTGTAGTCGCGAAAGCCGTCATCGCCGGGCACCACGCCCGGATCGAAGCCTTCGATCTCCCAACGGTAGCCAAGGTTCACTACATGGCCTTCAGGGTGGCGATAGCGCAGGTCGACCGAGGAGCGTTCGGTCTGTTCGCGCTGGTCGTCGTAGAGCCACTCGTAGCCGGTGCTGAAACGGTCGGTGATCTGCCACTCGAGGCGGGTGACCAGCGGCGAGCGGTCGCGGGTCGCCTGGTAAC
>NZ_JAMZBD010000260.1:0-4518 GCF_024158685.1 Halomonas sp. 707D4
GCTCCAGAAGGAGCTGGCGGTCCTCATCCAGCGCGAGGTCAAGGACCCGCGCCTGGGCATGATCACGGTGAGCGGCGCGACCGTCAGCCGCGATCTGGGCTACGCCGACATCTACGTCACCCTGTTGGGTGAACAGGCGCCCGAGCGTATCAAGGAAAACCTGCAGGTGCTCAAGCGCGCCTCCGGGTTTCTGAGAAGCCAGATCGCCAGGCGGATCAAGCTGCGCCACGTGCCGGAGCTGCGCTTTCATTACGATGAAAGCGTCGTGCGCGGCCAGCAGCTTTCGTCGCTGATCGACGAGGCGGTCTCCAGTGACCGCGCGCGTCAGGGCAGTGACGAGGATGATGCCGCCGAGCAGGGCGGAGAGCCTCGCTGATGGCGCGCCGCCGCAAGGGGCTGCCGGTCAACGGCGTGCTGCTGCTGGACAAGCCGAAGGGCCTTTCCAGCAACCACGCCCTGCAGCGCGTGCGCCGGCTGTTCGAGGCGCAGAAGGCGGGCCATACCGGCACTCTCGACCCCATGGCGACCGGGCTTCTGCCTATCTGCCTGGGGGAGGCGA
Organism: Halomonas sp. 707D4; assembly: GCF_024158685.1. Classification (NCBI taxonomy): domain Bacteria; kingdom Pseudomonadati; phylum Pseudomonadota; class Gammaproteobacteria; order Oceanospirillales; family Halomonadaceae; genus Halomonas; species Halomonas sp. 707D4. Next base: position 560 of record NZ_JAMZBD010000260.1, read on the forward strand.
CCAAGTTCTCGGCGCACCTTCTCGAAGCCGACAAGATGTATCGCACCCGGGTGGAGCTCGGGGTGATCACCGACACCGGCGACGCCGAGGGCGAAGTGCTCGAGCGCCGCGCGGTGCCCGAGCTCACCAGCCAAGACGTGGAGGCCGCCATTGCGCGCTTTCGCGGCGAGATCGATCAGGTGCCGCCGATGTACTCGGCCCTCAAGCATCAGGGCAAGAAGCTCTACGAGCTTGCCCGGGAAGGCAAGGTGGTCGAGCGCAAGGCGCGCCGGGTGTGCATTTTCGATGCGCGGCTGATCGCCTTCGAGGGCACCGCGTTCGAGCTCGAGGTGAGCTGTAGCAAGGGCACCTACATCCGAACGCTGGCCGAGGATATCGGCGCAGCACTCGGCTGCGGGGCGCACATCAGCGCGCTTCGAAGGCTCAAGACCGGGCCTTTCGGGAGTGACGCGATGTGGACCCTCGAAGCGCTCGAAGCGCTCGAGGATCAGCCCACCCGCGAGGCACAGCTGATGCCCGCGGACGTGCTGGTCGATCACCTGCCCGCGCTTGTCGTCGACGACGCTGCCCAGGCTCGTCTGGCCCACGGCCAGAGCGCCACGGTGGATGTCTCGGCCCTCGATGTCGAGGCGCTAGCAAGACTCTATCACGCCGAGGTCTTCATCGGCCTTGGCGTGGTGAAGGGCCCAGGGGAAGTGGCGCCCAGGCGGCTGTTCAGTACCGTCGCCATTTCGTAAGCGATCGCGTTAAAACGTTGCAAGGAGGCGGCGAATTACGCGAAAATAGCCCTTGAGACTGCAAATATGCGTGGTCTCACCCATTCATTGTTAGGCATATTGCTGACTGGAGAGACAGATGGCATTAACCGCTGAGAAAAAGGCCGAGATCGTCAACGAATACGGCCGCGGCGAGAACGACACCGGATCCCCCGAGGTGCAGGTCGCTCTGCTGAGCGCCAACATCAACGGCCTGCAGGACCACTTCAAGACCAACAAGCAGGATCACCACTCCCGTCGTGGCCTGATCCGCATGGTCAACCAGCGTCGTAAGCTGCTGGACTACCTCAAGCGCAAGGATTTCGAGCGCTACCAGTCGCTAATCCAGCGTCTGGGCCTGCGTCGCTAAGACGCCTGCCTTCGGGCAAGCGTGGCGCACACGAAAACGGGCAGCCCTTCGGGGCTGCCCGTTTTTTTGTGCCTGCCGCACGTCGCGTACCCCGTTCGCGCCTGGCGATGCCGGGTTTCTGGTGGCCCTTGAAGGCCACAGCGCCTAGAATAGTGGCGAGTCAAACGACCCAAGATCAGACAAGTAACTCTTCAAGTCAAAGGAAGTCGCCGTGAATCCGGTAAAGAAAACGTTCCAGTACGGTCGCAGCACCGTCACCCTCGAGACCGGGCGCATCGCTCGCCAAGCCACTGGTGCCGTCATGGTCACCATGGACGATACCGTGGTGCTGTGCACCGTGGTGGCGAAGAAAGACGTCAACCCCGGCCAGCCCTTCTTCCCGCTCTCGGTACACTACCAGGAAAAGACCTACGCGGTCGGCAAGATTCCCGGCGGCTTCTTCAAGCGCGAAGGGCGCCCCACCGAGAAGGAGACGCTGACCTCGCGCCTGATCGACCGTCCCATTCGCCCGCTGTTTCCCAAGGGGTTCATGAACGAAGTGCAGGTGATCTGTACCGTTCTCTCCACCGACCGTAACCACGACCCGGACATCGCCGCGATGCTCGGCACCTCGGCGGCCCTCGCCGTTTCCGGCGTGCCCTTCAACGGCCCGATCGGCGCGGCGCGCGTCGGCTTCAACGAAGAGCAGGGCTACTTCCTGAACCCGACCGTCGAGGAGCTCAAGACCTCCGAGCTCGACATGGTCGTCGCCGGTACCGACAACGCCGTGCTGATGGTCGAGTCCGAGGCCCAGGAGCTGCTCGAGGACGAGATGCTTGGTGCTGTGCTGTTTGGTCACCAGGAGATGCAGGTCGCGGTCAGCGCCATCAAGGAGCTGGCCGAGCAGGCGGGCAAGCCGCGCTGGGAGTGGCAGCCGGCCGAGGAGAACGCCGCGCTGAAATCCGCCATCGCCGAGCAGTTCGAGGCCAAGGTGGGCGAGGCCTACCGCATCACCGACAAGATGCAGCGCCAGGACGCGCTGGCGGCGCTGAAAGAGCAGGCGCTCGAGGCGCTGGGAGCGGTCGAGGGCGAGCCGGTCAACGACAAGTTCGACGCAGGCGAGGTGAAGGGCGCGTTCGCTTCCCTCGAGAAGCGCGTGGTGCGCTCGCGGGTGGTGAAAGGCGAGCCGCGTATCGACGGTCGCGACAACACCACCGTGCGTCCGCTCTCCATCGAGGTCGGCGTGCTGCCCAAGACCCACGGCTCGGCGGTGTTCACCCGTGGCGAGACCCAGGCGATCGCCGTGGCAACGCTGGGCACGCTGCGCGACTCGCAGCTGATCGAGTCGCTCGAGGGTGAGCGCAAGGACCGCTTCATGCTGCACTACAACTTCCCCCCCTACTCGGTGGGCGAAGCAGGCTTCATGGGCGGGCCCAAGCGCCGCGAAATCGGCCACGGCCGTCTGGCGCGTCGCGGCGTGCAGGCGATGCTGCCCTCCGAAGACGCCTTCCCCTACACCATTCGCGTGGTTTCCGAGATCACCGAGTCCAACGGCTCCAGCTCCATGGCGTCGGTATGCGGCTCCTCCTTGGCGCTGATGGACGCGGGCGTTCCGCTCAAGGCGCCGGTCGCCGGTATCGCCATGGGCCTGGTCAAGGACCCGGAAGGCTACGCGGTACTGACCGACATTCTGGGTGACGAGGATCACCTCGGCGACATGGACTTCAAGGTCGCGGGCTCCGAAGAAGGCGTCACGGCGCTGCAGATGGACATCAAGATCGAGGGTATCAACGAGGAGATCATGGAGACCGCGCTGCAGCAGGCTCACCATGCGCGCCTCACCATCCTCGAGCAGATGAACGCGGTGATCAACCAGAGCCGCACCGAGGTCTCCGAAAACGCGCCATCGATGGCCACCATCAAGATCGACCCGGACAAGATCCGCGACGTCATCGGCAAGGGCGGCGCGACCATCCGCAAGATCTGCGAAGACACCGGCGCCTCGATCGATCTCGACGACGATGGCACCGTGCGCATCTACGCCGAGGACAAGAAGGCTGCCAAGGCCGCGATCGACACGGTACTGGCGATCACCGCCGAAGCCGAGATCGGCAAGCTCTACAACGGCAAGGTGGTGCGGATCGCCGACTTCGGCGCCTTCGTCAACATCATGCCGGGTACCGACGGCCTCGTGCACATCTCCCAGATCGTGCCGGAGCGGGTCAACGACGTGCGTGACTTCCTCAACGAAGGCGACGAGGTGGTGGTCAAGGTGCTCGACATCGACAACCGCAACCGCGTGAAGCTCTCGATCAAGGAAATCACCGAGGAAGAGAAGGCGGCCTTCGCTGCGCAGAGCGAAAGCCCCGCCGAGTAAGCCAGACCGCGGTGCTGACGCCGCCCCCGCAGCTTCCGGCTGCGGGGGCGGCGTCGTTTGAATACGTCGAAGGCAAGGAGAAGGCATGGAGCAACAGGCAAGATGGTGGGCGGTGGTTGCGGTGATGGGCGGCATCTTTTTGCTGGTGACCGCCGAGCAGCTACCGATCGGGCTGCTCTCGCAGATCGCCCGCGAGATGGGGGTGAGCGAAGGCGCGGCCGGGCTGATGGTCACGGTGCCCGGCGTGGTGGCGGCGTTCGCCGCGCCGCTTCTGCCGGTGGCGGTGGGGCGCATGGACCGCCGGGTGATGCTCACCGCCTTGATGGTCGCCATGACGGTCGGCAGCGTGCTGTCGGCGCTGGCGTCGAGCTTCGTCGCGCTGCTCGCCGCGCGGGTGCTGATCGGGGTGAGCATCGGCGGGTTCTGGGCGATCGCCGGCAGTATCGCCCCGCGCCTGGTGCCGGAGCAGAGCGTGCCC
>NZ_JAMZBD010000261.1:0-4505 GCF_024158685.1 Halomonas sp. 707D4
GCCCACGAGGTGATGCCCGCCAATACGCCGAGCGACGAGCAGCAGACCATCGGCCAGCTCCTGCACGAGGGCCAGTCGCTGGTGGTGCAGGTCACCAAGGACCCGATCGGCACCAAGGGGGCCAGGCTCACGACGCACCTGTCGATCCCCTCCCGCTACCTCGTCTACATGCCGGACTCGCCCAACCACGGCGTTTCCCAGCGCATCGAGGACGAGGCCGAGCGCGAGCGGTTGAAGCAACTGCTCGACACGAGCATCGCCGCCCAGACCCTGGAGGTGAACGGCGGCTTCATCGTGCGCACCGCCGCCGAAGGCGTGGGCGAGGAAGAGTTCGCAAGCGACATGTACTTCCTGCTGCGCATCTGGCGCAAGGTGAGCGAGCGCAAGATCAGCGCCGCGCCGCCGAGCGTGATCTACGACGACCTGCCGCTGTTCATGCGTACCCTGCGCGACGTGATGCGCGACGACATCGAGAAGGTGCGCATCGACTCCCGCGAGAACTTCGTCAAGCTCGTGGAGTTCGCCGAGGAGTTCATGCCCTACGCGGTGGATCGCATCGAGTACTACCCCGGCGAGCGGCCGATCTTCGATCTCTACAGCGTCGAGGACGAGATCCAGAAGGCCCTGGCGCGCAAGGTGCAGCTCAAGTCCGGGGGGTATCTGGTGATCGACCCGACCGAGGCGATGACCACCATCGACGTCAATACCGGCGGCTACGTCGGCCATCGCAACCTCGAGGAGACCATCTTCAAGACCAACCTGGAAGCGGCGACCGCCATCGCCCGCCAGCTGCGTCTGAGAAACCTCGGCGGCATCATCATCATCGACTTCATCGACATGGTCGACGTCGAGCACCAGCGCCAGGTCCTGCGGGTGCTGGAAAAGGCGCTCGAACGCGACCATGCCAAGACCAAGTGCACCGGCGTCACCGAGCTCGGCCTGGTCCAGCTGACCCGCAAGCGCACCCGCGAGAGTCTGGAGCAGACCCTGTGCGAGGCGTGCTCGACCTGCCACGGTCGCGGTACGCTCAAGACCCCGGAAACCATCTGCTACGAGATCTTTCGCGAAATCCTGCGTGAAGAGCGCGCCTACAGCGCCGACACCTACCGGGTACTGGCCTCCCAGCCGGTGGTCGATCGGCTGCTCGACGAGGAGTCCGCGGCGGTGGCGGATCTCGAGGCATTCATCAACAAGACCATTCGCTTTCAGGTCGAGCAGAACTACTCCCAGGAGCAGTACGACATCGTGCTGATGTAATGACGCTACCCGCTCTTCTCTTTCGCTGGACGCTGGTCGCCTGCGCCGCGCTCCTGGGCCTGGTCGCCGTGCTGTCGCTGGTGATCCGGCTGCTGTTCGCCCAGGCCGGCCACTGGGTTCCCCAGATCGAGGACTTGCTCGAGTCGCGCATCGGCGCGCCGGTGAGCCTCGAGCACCTGTCTCTCGGCATCGAGCGCCATGACCTGGTGCTGCGTCTCGAAGGACTTCACGCCGAGTCCGGGCGGGCGCCGCTGGTCTCTCTCGACAGCGCCTATTTACGTCTGGATACCTGGGCATCGCTCAAGGCGTGGGCGCCGATCTTCAGCGATGCCCGCCTGTCGGGCATCGATTTTCACCTCTATCAGAAAGACGAGACCACCTGGGGCTGGCCCGAGCCCGCGACGCTTCCGCTGCTTATGGCACCGGAGCCCGAGGTCGATCTCGATCGCATCGACCGCTGGACCGAGATTCTGCTCAAGCAGCGCCTGTGGGTGCGCGATACCAACTTTAGCCTGCACGGGCTCGAGGAGTCCCTGACCCTGAACGCGCCCCGGCTGCTGCTGGGTGGAAGCGACGAGCTCGCTCGCTTCGAGGGGGCGGTGAACGTGCTGGAGGCGAGCACGCTGGAGCAGGCCAATGCCCAGCCCGCGCTGATCGTCCAGGCGGAGATGCAGCCCGGTCGCGACGATCCCGGCGACTTTTTCGCGACGGTCCAGCTCGAACTTCAGCTCGATCACCTGGTGGCGCTGGGCGACGTGTTTCGCGCCGATCACATGCCGCATATCGAGCAGGCGGGCGGGGCGGTGCGCCTGTGGGGCGAGTGGCTCGACGGGCAGCTGAGCGAGGTGCGCGCGGGGCTGGGCATTCCTCAGCTGATCCTGCGCCAGCAGTCGCAGTACGCGGTACTGCGCGATATCGAGGCCAACGGCCAGTGGGAGCGCGATGGCGTAGGCGGACAGGCGTGGCTCAGTGCCAACGCCGAAAGCGTCGAGTGGGCGCAGCCGGACGACGTGAGCGAAGGCCCGGCGCTGCCGCGCCACTGGTACTTCGCCCACCAGCCGGGGCAGTGGGAGCTGCGTACCAGCCCCTTCGAGCTCGCCTCGCTCACCGCCTGGCGAGAGTACGCCTTTCTGCCGGAGTCGGTGACTCGGGTGCTGCAGACCCTGGCGCCCAGCGGTCAGGTTCAGGGCCTGCGCCTGGGCCAGCGCGACGGCCGCTGGGGCGTGGATGCGGCGCTGACCAGCCTGGCGGTACAGCCCTGGGAAGAGGCGCCCGGCGGCGGTCCGCTCGACGCCTGGGTCCAGGCGCGGGATTCGCGCGGGCGGGTGAGCTTCAGTAGCGCCGGGCCGAGCGAGCTCTACTTTCCGCGAGTGTTCGAGGCGCCCATGCAGTTGAGCCACGCCCAGGGGCGGGTCGAGTGGGTCTACGACGGCCCGCGCACCATGGTCAGCGGGCGCGACCTGGACGTCGTCTGGGACGGTGCCCGCATCGAGGGCGGGTTCGGGCTGGTGACCGGCGAGCGGCGCGGCCAGTTCGGCCTCAACCTCGACTTCGCCGACGTGGACGCCATCGAGACGCCCTTGACCCAGTGGCTGCCGATGAAGACCTTGAACGAGGGCGTTCGCGAGTGGCTTTCCACGGACGTCGGCGGCTTCGTGCCGCATGGTTCGCTGCGCCTGGGGCTGCCCATCGGCGGTGATCGCGAGCAGAACCCGCCTACCGTCAACCTGGCGCTCGAGATCGAGCGCGGCTACTTGCCCATCGCCGACGGCTGGCCCTTGATCGAGGAGGTCGAGGGCCGCCTGACCTGGCAAAACGAGGTGCTAAAGGCCGAGGTCGACCGTGCGCGTAGCCGGGGCGTGGAGGCCCTCGACGGGCAGGTGCGCATGCAGGATGAGGTACTCGGCGTCAGCGGCAAGCTCGTAAGCGACGCCGATGGCCTGATCGATTTCATCCGTGCGATTCCCGACGTCGAGACCGACTTTCTCGATGACGTTCACGCCAGCGGTGGCATCGACGGTGACATCGCCGTGACGGTGGACCTCGACGCTCCGGAAGACGTCGAGGTCGAGCTCAACGCCCGGCCGCGGCTTTCGCGGGTCAGCTACGCGGGCCTTGCCCAGGCGCCGCTGCGCGACGTCGAGGGCGATCTCGCCTGGCAGCAGCGCGGCGAGGCGTTCGCGCTGCTGGGCAGCGCTCGGGGTCGGCTGCTCGATGGCCCCATCGCCGCCGAGTTCGACGTGCCGCGAGAGGGCATCGCGCTCTCCGGGGTGCTCGACAGCGCCGCGCTCTTCGAGCTTGCGGGCGTGGACGCCGACGAGGCCGCCAATCTGATCGACGGCCGCGCGGGCTGGAGCGCTCGCGTGCGCCTAGAGCCTGCGGCGTCGCTGCGCCTGCAAAGCGATCTCGTCGGGGTGGAGAGCCATCTGCCCGCGCCGTTCGCCAAGCCCCGGGGCGACGCCTGGCCGCTGCGCCTGGAAGCGGATATCGATGGTGGCCGGCTCCAGGCGCGGCTCGGGCAGGTGATCGAGGCCGATCTACTGGTCGGCGATGCGCTCGAAGGCGCCATTGCCGTCGGCCGAGCAGCGACTTCGAGCGCGGCGAGCGGCGATGGACTGCGCATCGATGCCGATGTCGCGCGCCTGGATGTCGGCGAGTGGCAGCGCGCTCTGGCGCCGCTCGGCAACGAGACGGGCGAGGTATCGACGGCGCTTCCATGGTTTGGCGCACCGGTATCGCTGATGTTCGATACCCCCTGTCTGAGCCTCGAAGGCCACTGCCTGGGCGAGCTGGGGCTTGCGGCGCGCCTGGAGGAGCAGTCGCTCGATGCCCGGGTCAGTGGCGATCTCGTCTCGGGCCGGCTGAGCTATCACCCGGATGCCCGGCGCCCGCTCGACGTAACCATCGCCTCGCTCGATCTCGACCGCTTCTTGTCACAGGCGCCGCGCGCCGAGGCCCCGGCCTCCTGGATGGAGGCGGTCGAGACCGCTCGCTACGAACCGGCTCAGGCGCCGGCGTGGCTTGCCCAGGTGCCGGATGGGCGCCTGCGCCTGGCGCAGGTGACCCTGCAGGAGAGCCGGGTCGGGCCGCTGACCGCCTACTGGCAAAGCGATGGCGACCGCTTCGTGGTCTCGCCGATGGGCCTGACCTTGGGCCAGCTTTCGCTGCGCGGCGATCTCTCCTGGCAGGCCAACCGTACCCGGGCGGACGTCTCGGTGCGCGGCGGGGACCTGGGCACGGCGCTGGAG
>NZ_JAMZBD010000262.1:0-4482 GCF_024158685.1 Halomonas sp. 707D4
CGCCGGCACCGTCGGACATCGGAATGCGGCCGTCGTCACACGGGATCATACCCGCGACCACGGCGTAGTCGTGAAAGTTGAGCGAGCTTGCGTGCAGGCGCACGCGAATCTCGCCGGCACTCGGCGCGGCGGCGTCTTCGTGCTCTTGCACCTGGAGTTGGTCGAGCCCACCCGGGGCGTTCAGGATAACGGTACGATTGGCCATTCACTCCTCCTGATTCATCCATTAATCAACTGGTCTACTGCGCTTACGTCACGTTAGCAGACGAATCCGCATCCGACACGTCGAGGCCCAGAAAGCCGCCGGACTGGCGCTGCCAGAGGCTCGCGTAGATGCCGTCCTTCGCCAGCAGCGCCTGGTGGCTGCCGCTCTCGACGATCTCGCCGCCGTCGACCACGATCAGGCGATCCAGCATGGCAATGGTCGAGAGCCGGTGGGCAATGGCGATCACCGTCTTGCCCTCCATCAGCGCGTCGAGCTGCTCCTGGATCGCCGCCTCGACTTCGGAGTCGAGCGCCGACGTCGCCTCGTCGAGCACCAGGATCGGCGCGTTCTTCAGAAGCACCCGGGCGATGGCGATGCGCTGGCGCTGCCCGCCGGAGAGCTTGACGCCGCGCTCGCCGACGTGGGCGTCGAGCCCGCGCCACCCGTGCGGGTCGACCAGATCCGCCAGGAAGGTGTCGGCATGGGCCCGGCGCACCGCTTCCCACACGTCCTCGTCGCTGGCGTCCGGACTGCCGTAGCGGATGTTGTCGCGAAGCGAGCGGTGCAGAAGCGAGGTGTCCTGGGTGACCATGCCGATCTGGTGACGAAGCGAGGTCTGGGTCACCTGGCTGATGTCCTGGCCGTCGATCAGGATGCGCCCGCCCTGCAGGTCGTAAAAGCGCAGCAGCAGGTTGGCCAGCGTCGACTTGCCCGCCCCGGAGCGGCCGATCAGGCCGATCTTCTCGCCCGGGGCGATGGTCAGGTCGAGCCCGTCGAACACCGTCTTGCGCTCGCCCTTGGCCTGGGCGTAGTGAAAGTGCAGCGCCTCGAAATGGATCTCGCCGCGCGGCACGGCGAGCGCCGGTGCCCCCGGGGCGTCCTGGATGGTCGGCGCCTGGGCGATGGTGTTCATGCCGTCCTGCACGGTGCCCACGTTCTCGAACAGGCCCGCCACTTCCCACAGGATCCAGTCGGACATGAAGCGAATGCGCATCACCAGGGCAATGGCGATCGCCAGCACCCCGAGCGAGATCGCATCGACATACCAGGCGCTGATCGCCATGCCGGCGATGCCCACCAGCAGCAGCGTGTTGAGAAACGTCAGGCTGACGCTCATCACCGTCACCAGGCGCATCTGGCGATGCACCGTGACCAGAAAGCCCTCCATCGCCTGCTTGGCGTAACCCTGCTCGCGGTCGGTGTCGGCAAACAGCTTGATGGTCTGGATGTTGCTGTAGCTGTCCACCACGCGCCCGGTCATCTCGGCGCGGGCGTCCGCCTGGGCCATGGAGACGTCGCGAAGCCGCGGCACGAAATAGCGCATGATGCCCAGATAGCCGACGAGCCAAAGCCCCAAAGGCAGCAGGAGCCACGGGTCGGCCCGGCCGAGCAGAAAAGCCGCGCCGGTGAAGTAGACCAGCGCGTAGACCATCAGATCCATCACCTTGGTGACGGTCTCGCGGATGGCCAGTGCGGTCTGCATCACCTTCTGGGACACTCGGCCGGCGAACTCGTCCTGGTAGAAGGCCAGGCTCTGGCTCAGCATGTGGCGGGCGATAGCCAGCGGCCGATCATCGGATAGTTGCCGAAGATGCTCTGGTGGGTGATCAGCGACTGCAGGAGCACCAGCAGCGGCAGCCCCAGAATCACCAGCAGCCCAAGCCCGGCAAGCCAGACGCCGTTGGCCTGCCAGAAGCCCGCCCGCTCGACGTTGCCCAGCCAATCCACCAGCTCGCCCATGTAGCTGAAGAACAGCACCTCCGCCGCCGAGACGGCAGCGGTGACCAGCGACATGGCCACCAGAAGCGGCCAGATCGGTCGCGAGAAGTGCCAGATGAACGGCAAGAGCCCCCGGGGCGGGGTCTTCACCTCGCCCTCCGGATAGGGGTCGACGCGCCCCTCGAAGTAGCCAAACAGTGGTTTCAGAAAGCGTGCGAACATGGAAGGTCCTTGAAGCCCCAGGTGAGAAAGCGGTGTTGGTGGATGATGTATGAAACCGAATCAGCGCCCGGCAGAGCGGCGCAGGAGAAAGCGCGCCCAGAACGGGGCGAAGAGCATCAGCGTGATCATGCGCAGCAAATGGTGAAAGGCAACGAACACCGGGTCGATATCGAGCGCCACGGCGAGGATCGCGATCTCGCCGATGCCCCCCGGCGCCAGCGCCAGGATGGCCACGTCACGCCCCACGCCGAGAAACTGATGAATGAGCTCGGCAAACAGGATCAGCACGCCCAGCGCCAGCAGCGTCGCCACGCCGGACTGCCACAGGTAGCGCCCGAACAGCCGCCGGGTCATGCCCTTGAAGCGCGAGCCGATGGCGCTGCCCAGCACCCACAGCATCACGTTCATCGCCCACTCCGGCAATGCCAGGCTCGCGATGTCCAGCCCCGAGAGTACCCCGGCGACCAGAAGCGGCGCCAAGAGCGCCGGCGTGGGCATCTTGAGCCGGCGCCCCAGGGGCAGGATCACGGGGATCAGCAGCAACAGCCAAGCGTGCTCGAAACCCGACGATGCGGGTGCGCCGCCGGCCTCGCCCGGGCTGAACATCCAGAACAGCGGCGGCAAAAACAGAATCACCAGCACCACGCGCAGCGACTGGGCGATGGCGATGCGCTGCGGGTCGCCGCCGCACTTGTCGCCGAGCAGGATCATCGCGGTCATCGCCCCGGGGGCGGCGCCGAACCAGGCACTCACGCCGTCGAACCCGCAGCGCCGGTACCAGGCCGCCGCCACCGCCGTGGAGGCCGCCACTGCCAGGAGCAGAAGCGCCGCCGAGACCGGCCAGTCGCCCACCCGGTGGGCCAGCTGCGGGGTGACCTGGCTGCCCAGCACCAGCCCCATCACGGCCAGAAAGAGGCTTCGCAGCCGCTCGGGAATCACCACGTGGACGCCCTTGGAAGACGCCAACAGGTTGGCCACCAGCGGGCCCAGCATCCAGGCCAGCGGCAGACCCGTCAGCTGAAAAATCGCGCCGCCCAAGGCCCCCGCGCCGAGCGAGGTGGCGAGCCCGCGCGCCGTGGTCCGGCTCATGGTCATCCCTTTCACACCTGCTCCTTGCGAGGACCGGGCACCTTCGCCCGATGCGTCGTTAACCGGCTAATGAACACCGTGCATTCTAGCACTTCGTGGCACAAGGCGAGCCGCCGATACGTCAGTAAGGCGCGTCGTCCTCGTCGTCTCGCAGGCGCGCCTGGCGCTCGGCCTCCTCCTCCTTGGCGTCGTCGATCACGCTCATCAGCGCGTCCACATCCGCCGAGCGGGTGTCGAACTCGAAGTGGCCGGTGAGCCGGCTGTCCGGGTGCAGCTTGCCGGCTTCATACAGCGCCCACATCTCCTTGGCGTAGTGGGTGTCGAGCAGTGCCGGGGCGTAGCGACCGAAAGTGGCGCGCATGTTGTCGACGTCACGCTCGAGCATGGCGGCGGCGCTGTTGTTGCCGGCGGCGTCCACCGCCTGGGGCAGGTCGATGATCACCGGGCCGTCGGCGTCGACCAGCACGTTGAATTCGGAAAGATCGCCGTGCACGAGCCCCGCGCAGAGCATGCGCACCACGTCCTGGATCACCTTGGCGTGGTAGGCGAGCGCCTGCTCCTCGGTGAGGGTGACATCCCCCAGGCGCGGGGCGACGTCGCCCTCGGCGTCCGTGATCATCTCCATCAGCAGCACCCCGTCGACGAAGCCGTGGGGCTGGGGCACGCGCACGCCGGCGCTATTGAGCCGGTAGAGCGCGTCCACCTCGGCGCTGAGCCAGGCCTGTTCCTGCTCCTTCTGGCCGTAACGGGTCTTCTTGGCCATGGCCCGGGCGCGGCGGCTGTTGCGCTCCTTGCGCCCCTCCTGATACTGCACGGCCTGCTTGAAACTGCGCTGCTTGGCCTCCTTGAACACCTTCGCGCAGCGCTTCTCGCCGCCGGCGCGCACCACGTACACCTGGGCTTCCTTGCCGCTCATCAGCTGCATGAGCACCTCGTCGATGAGGCCGTCATCGACCAGCGGCTGTAGTCGTTTGGGTATCTTCATGGCTTGCGGCCGTCGCTCCTTGAGTGAGTGCGTATGCGAAATGGCGCCGTGCGGGCGATATCAGCGGTCGATACGGCGAACGCGAAAGGCGCGGCCCTTGAGCTTGTCGCGCTCGAGCTTGCCCAGCGCCTTGTCGGCCACGCCGCGCTCGACGGCGACGAAGGCGCTTTTCGCCTGGACCTTGATCTTGCCCACCTGATCGCCGCGCAGGCCGCCTTCGCCGGTGAGCGCGCCGAGAATATCCCCCGGGCGCAGCTTGTCC
>NZ_JAMZBD010000263.1:0-4480 GCF_024158685.1 Halomonas sp. 707D4
ATCTGCGACAGCGTCAGCTCGGCGAAGTCGCTGCTGTAGCTGCCGCGCCCGTCGTTCTCCTGGTCCTGGCGCCCTACTCCCGCACGCACGTCGATAGTCGGCAGGTAGCCGCCCCGGGCGGCGCGCGCGTCGCTGCCGGACGCGTTGAAGCTCGACCAGGCAGCGTTGACTTGCGGGTTGGTGACGATGGTCTGCTGGATGGCGCTGGGCAAGTCGGTGGATCCGGGGGCGTAGAGGCTCGCCGGCAGTGACTGCGCCAGGGCAGACAACGGAAGGCAGGTCAGCGTGGCCACCGTGAGCGGGCGAAACGCGCGTGCCGAGAAGAGATGTTTCAGTTTCATTGTGACGTTGTCTTTCATGTGCCTGGATTCCTAGTGAACGCTTCGACCTACCGATGAAATCGCGACCCGCCTTGTCGCTTGGCCCGAACAGACGCCCCAGCATTCTCCTGGAATACCCTTCTCCCGGAATACATAGAGATCATTCACAGACCGCGCCAGCCTCCCTCGAGCTTCACTTAAATTAATTAAGTGCGCTTGAAAGGCAAGTTATAAAAACAAATGTCACAAAAATTTACAATAAATATCTCAAAAAAACGTCTTACTCTGATTCACCCTTTTTGATTACCCGGTAATTGCTGTAACGCCAAACCGACCAGGATCAGACCGAGCCCTGTGAACGTCGAGACCAGAAGAGGCTCGCCCATCACGAAGTGGAGCAGCATGAGCGACACCGGGGGTGACAGGAAGATCAGGTTGGACACCTTGGCGGTGCGCGAGATACCGTTCACTGCCAGCTGCCAGAAAATGAACGCGATGCCCATTTCGAACAGGCCCACGTAGACACCGGCTCCCAGCGCTGGCCAGCCGTGCCACGTAACGCCTGGCCCTAAAAGTAGCAAAAAAGTGAGTACCGGCAAGCCGATAGTGAAATTTTGCCACTGTCCTACCAACGGCTCGCGCGCATCACGGGCGTTGAGCAGCCAATAGAGCGCCCAGATCAGCGTCGAACAGAGCGCGAAGGCCACTCCCAGCGGATCCTCGAAGGCCATGTCGAACACGCGGCCGCGCGTGGCGATCACCCAGACGCCGACATAGGCGATCACGCCGGCCAGCACATCGAGCCGCGTCAGGCGCTGGCCCAGCAGTGGAACGGCCAAAAAGGCCATCGCCAGCGCCCAGGTGTAGTTGAGCGCCATGGCTTCTTGTCCCGGCAGGCGGTCGTAGGCGGCGAACAGCACCAGGTAATAGGCTACCGGATTCATCAAGCCCGCCCAGGCGGCGGTTTTCCAACCGGATGCCAGCGCGACCCGGCCCAGCCCGCGATGCACGACCAGCGCTCCCATCAACGCCCAGGATACAATGGCTGCGATCCACATCAGCTCCAGCGGGCTCATGTAGGTCAACGCGAACTTGAAGGCGGTGGCGACGGTGGACCAGAGTGCGACCGCCCCCAGACCAAAGGCGATGGCGCGTCGATCCCCGCTCATCGGTCGATGTGCCCCAGGTCTCGCTCGGGGTCGATCCGGTCACGCACGCGCTGCTTGAGGATCTTGACGTCGGGAAATCCCCCATCGCGCTTGCGCTCCCAGATCAGCTCCTCGTCGCAGCGGATCTCGAAGGTTCCGCCGTGAGAAGGTGCGAGGACGACCTCGTCGAGCTGCTCGCCGAAGGTGGAAAGAAGCTCCTGGGCGTACCAGGCGCTTCGCAAAAGCCACTGGCACTGGGTGCAGTAGCGGATCGATATACGCGGCATTGCCTTCATCCCAAATGTTCTAATATAAGCTAGCGAAACGGCATTCTGTCACTTCGTCCTGTTCACCGCCAATGAGTCACTGCAAAGGAGTCGTGATGGCCGAACGCACCATTTCCCAAACCCGCCTGTTCGAATGGCTGACCGGCGACGACGACAGCCGAATGTGCAAGGACATACCCGACGCGGCGTGCCAGGAACAGCCGCGCAACTTCTTTCTTCACCTGTTCGCCGCGCTCGGCAACAAGCTCGCCGACGAGCTTTCGAGTGCCCGTCTGGTGCTGCCGTGGCTGATGGGCATCATCGGCGCGCCGGTCTGGATGGTGGGCCTTCTGGTCCCCATCCGCGAAGCGGGCGCCCTGCTTCCCCAGATTTTCGTGGCCGGCTTCATTCGTCCGATGCCGCGGCGCAAGTGGGTATGGGTGGCCGGGGCGGTGCTGCAGGCCGGGTGCGCCTTCGTTCTGGCGCTGCTGGCACTCTTAGGTGCCGGCACCACAGGAGGCGCACTGGTGCTTGGCGCCCTGGTTCTGCTATCGCTTGCACGCGGCGTATCGTCGATCGCCACCAAGGATGTCATGGGCAAGACCATCGCCAAGCGCCGCCGGGGCACGCTGATGGGCTACAGCGGCAGCGTCGCCGGGGCGGTGACGCTCGCCGCCGGGGGCGTTCTGATGCTGTTCGGTGACCGCCCGGGCAACTGGGCGCTGGCCGCTCTTCTCGCCATCGCTGCCCTGGGGTGGCTTCTCAATGCCCTCTGCGTCGCCCGCATCAAGGAAGAGGCCGGCGCCGTCGATGGCGGCCAGAATGCCTGGACGAGCATCAAGTACGGCCTGTCGCTCTTGAAGCACGACCGGGCGTTTCTGCACTTCAACGTATCACGTGCGCTGCTGCTGTCGAGCGCTCTGGCGCTGCCGTACCTCGCTCTTCTCGGCCAGCAGCAAAGCGGCACCGACCTTGGCAACCTTGGCCTGCTGGTGGTGGTATCGGGGCTTGCCGCCCTGGTGGCGAGCCCGGTCTGGGGCAAGCTGGCCGACCGGTCCAGCCGCCGGGTGATGTGCTACGCCGCGACCGGCACGGCGCTGGGCTGTGCGCTGGGGGCGAGCCTCGTCTGGCTGCCGGGAGAGTGGGCGAACAGCGTGGTTCCCTACGCGCTGATCTATGCCCTGCTGGTCATCGTTCATCACGGCGTGCGCCTGGGGCGCAAGACCTACCTGGTCGATATCGCCACCCAGGACGATCGCGCGCTCTACGTCGCGCTTTCCAACACCTTGACCGGCATCTTGATGCTTGCCGTCGGCGGCGTGGTCGGCGCGCTTGCACAATGGCTGGGAACCGCTACGCTACTGGGGGCACTGGCCTTGACTGCCGTGGGCGCTCTCGCAAGCGCCTATCGACTTCCCGAAGTCGAATGAAGAAGCCGAATGACACCGCACCCCACGCCATCTCCCCCACCCGAGGGCGAGATTACTTGCCAGTGCGCGCATGTCTACCTATGTTAGGGGTGTCTGGTCAGTTTAAGTACCGTTGACCCCGCGCTGATGCACAGCGCCATGGCAGCGGATGAGCGATAAGCAATAGGACCCTTTTATGAAACGATCTCCTCTAATCAATCCCGAGCTGCTCGAGCGTATCGTTGATGCATCGGATGACGGCATCGTCGTATCAGAACAGGAGGGAGACGAAAACATCCTCATTTATGTCAACAAAGGGTTCGAGCGCCTGACTGGCTACACTGCCGATGAAATCCTCTACCGGGACTGCCGCTTTCTGCAGAACGACGACCGCGACCAGGAGGCGCTCGACGCGATTCGCGATGCGCTCAAGAGCGGTCGCCCCTGCCGTGAGGTGCTGCGCAACTATCGCAAGGACGGCACCATGTTCTGGAACGAGCTCTCGATCACCCCGGTGTACGATGAAAGCGATAACCTGATGTACTGCGTGGGCGTGCAGAAGGACGTGACCGAACGTGTGGAAGCGCAGAACGCGCTGTCGGCACTGCAGAAAAAGCACGAAATCGCCTGAAGAAGCATTAGGCGAATTTAACGCTTGAAATTTCCTCCAACCGACGTTATATAGCGCCTAAGCGCGGACACCGCGCTGGGCGCTCAGCTCGACCATCGACCGAATCGTCGAGGCTGAGTCGTTTCAATGCCGGCAAGCCGGCTTGGGTTGGAGGGCCTACCATGAGCCGTGACCCCCTTAATCGTGATGCCTTCTCCGCCTCGAACCTCGAAGGCGACGACTTCGATAATCTGGACGCCGTCAACGACGAGCAGTACGGCAAGCACAAGCCCAGCAAGGCCGATACGCTGCGTGCGCGGCGCCAGGTAGAGGCGTGGCTCGAGGAGCGCAGGCTCAAGCGCGCCATCGAGGACGACTGGGACGAGGAAGAGTAACGCTTCGCCCTCTCCGCCTTACTCTTCTGCATTGACGACTTCACGCCCTGGTGCTCATCGCCGCCCCAGGCGTGGCGTCTGGCCTTTGGCCGCGCTGAGCACTATCATCTAGCCCCAGGCAAGCCTCGCGGCCTCCATCTTCTCACCAACCTAACGGATTTCCATGGCGCAATACGTATTCACCATGAACCGGGTCGGCAAAGTCGTGCCGCCCAAGAAACAAATTCTCAAGGATATCTCGCTGTCGTTCTTCCCGGGCGCCAAGATCGGTGTGCTCGGCCTCAACGGCGCGGGTAAATCCACGCTGCTGCGCATCATGGCGGGCGTCGATA
>NZ_JAMZBD010000264.1:0-4476 GCF_024158685.1 Halomonas sp. 707D4
GCGATAGCCGGTACAGCGGCACAGGTTGCCCCCCAATGCTTCTTCCAGGGTTTCGCTGGTAAAGGGGGCGCCGCGACTCGCTTCTCGATGAAGAGTGAACAAGCTCATCACGATGCCTGGCGTACAGAAGCCGCACTGGCTGCCATGGCACTCGATCATCGCCTGCTGGGCGGGGTGCAAGTCTTGCTCGCTTTCGAGCCCCTCGACGGTGACCAGATGCCGGCCCTGAAGCTGGTGGGCCGGCGTGATGCAGGCGTTAAGCGTGGCGAATGCTGCCTGTGGCGTGTCGCGAATCGCCACGGTGCAGGCGCCGCAATCGCCGGAGGCGCAGCCCTCCTTGGTACCCTTGTACCCCAGCGTGTCACGCAGAAGCGTCAATATGCTCGTGTCCGGCGCTGTCTCGCAGCGTGTCGGCACTCCATTCAAGATGAACTCGACCGTCGCCATGGCCACCCCTCTTTTTTTGTTTTGACCGATCGGTCAATCGGGTAAAGCTTGGGATAAAATGAGCCCTCGTGCAAGACTTGTCGGTATGCCCCGACCTGGTGCCAACATGCACCGTTTGGGTGCGCACAATGGGCGCCTTAAGAGCCTCCGACGTCGAACAATGAATGCCCTCGAGGACCAAGGAGCGTTATGCAGACCACTCAATCACTGTCCAGAGAGTCGGGCGGCCGCGAGGCGGTGGAGCACACCATCCTGAATGCGGCCGAGCGCGTTTTCGCCCGCCATGGCTACCGCGGTGCCAGCCTTCAAGCGATTGCGGATCGCGCCGGCCTGCCCAAGGCCAACGTGCTCTACTACATGGGCAGCAAGCAGGCGCTCTATCTCAAGTTGCTCGACCGGATGATGCGGCGCTGGAACGCGGTGCTGGACGATATCACCCCGCAAAGCGATCCGCGCGAGGTGCTGAGCGATTTCATTCGCACCAAAATGATGCTGGGCCAGCGCTACCCCGACGGCTCGAAACTTTTCGCCGCGGAAATCCTTGCCGGCGCCCCTTTTCTCGCCGACTATCTCGAAGGCGAGCTGCGTCAGTGGGTAGAGTCGCGGGTGGAGGTCATGCGCCACTGGATCGAGCAGGGAAGGATGGATCCGGTCGATCCGCGTTTTCTGATCTTTCTGATCTGGTCCTCTACCCAGCACTACGTCGAGTACGGCGCCCAGGTGAACGCGATACTCGGCCAGGAGTGCTTGAACGAGCAGGATATTGATGACGTCACTGCCTTTCTCGAGCGCGTCATCCTGAAAGGGTGCGGCGTGCGCTAGGTGCGAAAGGCGACGCGCGTGCCAGACGCCAGGCGCTGCTCGGCCGACACCGGGCGCATCGGTGCATTGATCATTTCGTCCTGGGTGTCGGCATGGGTCAGCACGGCGTTCGTGAATCCCAGCGGGCGAAGGGCGCGGCTGACCCACTGAGTGCCGGTAAAGCGGCGCGTTCGCCCGGTGTCATCGACCAGCTCCTTGACGCCTTCGGCATGGTGCAGGCGCACCACGTACCAGCCGGCGCCAAGGGCGTGGATCTCGACCCGGTAGGTCTCGGCGGGGGTGCGCTCGCGCGCCAAGATATCGAGCGTCATCTCCTGGAGCGCCATGGCCGGTCTACTCCTGAGGCTCCGGAGCGACGCCGGGCACCCGGTAGCGCACGCCGTCCGTACGCTGCTCTTCGTAGCGCTGGTTCTCGTCCTCCGGCGCCACGCCGATGACGGTTTTCTGGGAGCCATCCGGCCAGGTATAGGTAGTGCAACCGGTCAGACCCAGCAGCATCGCGGCGCCAAGCGTCGCGACGGGCAATAAAGTACGGCGTAGAAACATCAATCACTCCCTCGACCACGGCAGGTTCTTCGGGCAGGCATGGCTGCCCATGGTGGGCGCCAGGTGCGCCGCCTTTGCACTATAGCGGATACCCGAAGCGAGCAAAACGCAATTCGCAGCGTCGTTTTGCAGGAGTGGACCGTTATATCGCGCCCTGAGCCATGCGGGCTGCTAAGATGGGCGCGACGCACCACACGCTGGTTCGAGGAATGAACGGCAAGTAAGGACAGGATATGCAAGACGCTATGGATAGACGGTTGCACACGATTGGATACTTGACGCTGGCGGGCACGCTTCTGACCGCCTGCGTGATACTGCTGGGGGCGTGGACGCGCCTGGTGGATGCCGGGCTTGGCTGCCCCGACTGGCCTGGCTGCTACGGGCGCCTGCTGGTCCCGGACAGCGAGCACGCGGCCCTGATTCACCCGGACGCACCGCTCGACCCCTCCAAGGCCTGGATGGAGATGATCCATCGCTACATGGCAACGCTCTTGGGGATCGTGGTGGTGGCGATCACGCTGCTCGGCTATCGATTGCGCAGCGTGGCGGGCTACCCCTGGCGGCTGAGCCTGCTGCTGCTGGCGTGCATTCTGGTGCAGGGCGCCTTCGGTGCCTTCACCGTCACGCTCAAGCTCTGGCCGCAGGTGGTCACGCTGCATCTGCTCGGCGGCATCGGCGTGCTGATGCTCTTTCTATGGTTGAGCCTGCGGGTTCGACGCAGCCAGCGACGCGAAGTGACCGGGCGGCGCCGTTTCACCCCGCTATGGGGGCTAGCGGGCGCGCTGCTGGTCGCCCAGCTCGCCTTCGGCGGCTGGGTCACCAGCAATTACGCGGGGCTTGCCTGCCAAGGAGTACCGACCTGTAACGCCCAGTGGTGGCCGCCGATGGATTTCAGCGAAGCGCTGCACCTTACCCAGACCGTCGGTCCCAACTATCTGCATGGCCAGCTGCACGCCAAGGCGCGTACGGCGATCCAGGTCATTCACCGCTTCGGTGCGCTGCTGCTGGGGGTTTCACTCGTGCTGATATGGTGGCGCTATCGTCATCTTCGCTCGCTACGTTCCTCCCTCACGGCAACGCTGTGTGCCTTTCTGCTCCAGGTCGGGCTGGGGGCCGCTAACGTACTGATGTGGCTGCCGCTATGGCTGGCGCTTCTGCATACTGCCGGCGCCGTGCTGGTGTCGGCAAGTTTCTGCTGGGCCTGCTGGTGCTGGCGCCAGTCACGTGAGTCCGATGCCTTGAATGCGGTGCGACACGCAGGGCCGATTGCCGGCCATGCTCGATAAAGTTGTTCGAATCAGCTATATAGAGTGTACAATTCCGGTCAAGCTATTCATGACGATGTTGCCCGAGAGGGCGCGTCGTTCAATCGGTAAGGGTGTTGCATGAACTCGATTCTGGCGCTGGTTCTTCTGGTGGTGGGCATTGCCGTGGTGGCGGGACTGGGCGTCTATGCCTTGACCCTGCGCAAGGAGGTCAAGCGTCGCGAGGCCTTTCGCCTCGATGAAGATCGCCGCGCCCAGCAGAACAGCCTCGAGAACCTCGATTACGTGGCGAGCGCCCTGGTCCAGGAGCAGGTCGACATCACCGAGGGAGCCTGGCGTTGCAAGGTGCTGCTCGAGATCATCGATCCCAGCCTCACCGAGCGTGAAGAGTTCCAGGCCTTTGCCGACGTCTACAATCGCACGCGCCACCTCAAGACTCACTCTGCCCGCAAGCAGCTCACGCCCCGCGCGCGCATGCAGGAGGACAAGGAGCGTCTCGAGGTCGAGAACGACATGCGTCCGGCGGTCTTGAGCGCCGCGCGCTCGGTTCTCGAGTGGCGAGCCAGGGGCGGTTCGGCACTGCACTGAAATGGCAACAACTTCTTTGGTGGACGCATCGAGCAAGTTAACGTACTTTTCTTGGCGTCTGTTGTGAGAGTTTTGCTATGCTAGAAATGCCGATATTGGCAAGGAGTTGATATCCAGGCATCGACACTGTTCAGCTCGCCTCGATGGGTGGGTCACGACAGGAAGATCGACCGGATCGAGGCGAGTGCCGCTCGATACCGGTCAAACGAAAAAACGGATGCTCTCGTTATATAAGAAGCATTGGATAAACGGGGTTGACTAACCTCGTAAGCATTGGATCAAGAAGGAGTCTTGCATGAAAAAATCAACGACTGGCTTGCTCATCGGATCGGCTTTGGTAGTGGGCCTCTCCGGCTGTGCCAGCTCTGCTTCTCAATCGTCCGGTCAGGCAAGCGCCAGCAGCGATCGTAGCTGGTACCAGCATCCGGCCATCTGTGGTCTGGCTGGCGGCCTGATCGGCGGCGGTATCGGTTACGCCACTAGCGGCAGCTCCGATGAAGAAAGCGGCGCGGCCACTGGTGCTGTAGCAGGCGCGGCCATCGGCGGTCTGTTGTGCGCCGATCGTACGCCGGAGCCGGTAGCTCCGCAGTGCCCGACCTACGGCGAAGTGCCGGCTGGCGTTGCCACCGATGCGCAAGGCTGCCCGCTGGACTCCGATAACGACGGCGTGCCGGACTACCGCGACCAGTGCCCGGGTACCCCGGCCGGTGTCGAAGTTGACGCCGTAGGCTGCCCGATCGATTCCGACGGTGACGGCGTGCCGGACTACCGCGACCAGTGACCGAACACCCCGGCAGGCGTTGAAGTC
>NZ_JAMZBD010000265.1:0-4439 GCF_024158685.1 Halomonas sp. 707D4
CCACGGCGTACAGCGGGCAGCAGCGTACGTGCCAGCACCACCGGCGCGGTGGCGTTGGTCCAGAACAGCTCGCCAAGCTCTTCGCGGCTGGCGCATTCGGCGCGCTGATGATCCGGCCCCATGATACCGGCAACGACCATCAGCACGTCGATGTGTGCGCACGCCAAAAGCCTTCCCAGTTCGTCCGGCGCGGCCAGGTCCACGACCACGATCTCGAGCCGGCCCGGATGGCGCTGCTCCAGCGCCTTCAGCGCCTCTCTGGAGGCGCCTTCGCGGACGCTGGCGATCACCTCGAAACCGCGGGCCAGCCACTCTGCCACGAGTCCCAGGCCGATGCCGCGTGAAGCGCCGATCACCACGGCGCGCTGAGCGTTGGGCATGTTCGTTCTCCTCTTGGTTCTCCTCGTGGGATGGCGGCCGATCGTTCGGCCGCTTTGGTGCCGATCCAGGCTTCAGGTCGACTCGACGGTGCCCGCCGGGTGAGCGGCGTTTTGCTCTTTCACGCTGGCACACCAGCACAGCACGAGTGCCAGAGTGCCGCAGATAGCGATGGTGGCCGGCAGCTGGCTGGGGCTGACCACGGTCAGGCTGACCAGCAAGCCCACCACCGCGGAGAGCAGGTACTGAAGCACGCCCATCAGCGCCGAAGCCACCCCGGCGGGAGAATCCGCCGCGTTCATGATCAACGCCATCACGTTACCGAACACCATGCCGAGCGAAGCGATCGCGAGCCCCAGAATGAGGCCGTAGACCACAAGCGTCGGCGCGCCGAGGACATTGACGCACCAGAGTAGCGCCCCGGCCAAGGTGTAGATCGCCGTACCCAGCATCATGACGCGAAAGGTCGACCACTCCCGTTTGACGAGCGCGTTGCTGACCGCCCCGCCGACCACCAGTCCCACGGAATTGGCGGCGAAGAGCTGGCTGTACTGGGTCGAATTCAGCCCGAAGTGCTCCATGAACACGAACGACGAGCCGCTGATATAGGAGAAGAACGCCCCCAGCACCAGCCCGCTCGCCACGCTGTAGAGCATGAACACCGGCTGTACGAAGAGTCGTGCATAGCCTTTCACGATGCTCGCCCCGCTGAGGGCAACGCGCTGCTCGATTGGCAACGTATCCGGCACGCTGACGACTCCCCACACCAGCGTGACCAGGGCCAGCGCCGCCATGGCCCAGAAGATCATGTGCCACTCGGCATAGAGCAGCACCAGTCCACCCAGTACCGGCGCGACGATCGGTGCGACCATCACCACCTGCATGAGAATGGAAAGTTTCTGAGCCGACTCCTTGAGCTCGTAGACGTCGTCGATGATCGCGCGCGGCGCCACCAGGCCAGCCGAAGCACCGAGCGCCTGCAGAAAGCGGGCGGCCAGCAGCGTCTCGAAGGAGTGAGCCAGGGCGGCGATAACCGAGCCCCCGATGAACACCAGAAGCCCGATCAGAAGGGGCCAGCGGCGGCCGAAGCGGTCCAGCAGCGGACCGTAGATCGCCTGCCCGACCGCCAAACCAATCAGAAAGATGGCCAGGGTCTGCTGAATCTGGCCCGCAGAGACGCCTAAATCCTCGGCGATGTCCGGCATGCCCGGTAGATACATGTCGATCGCCATGGCGTCCAGCGCGGTGATCAGCGCCAGCAGGATCAGAAGCCCGGTGCCGATGGTGGCTTGCTTGTTGTCACGTGTCATGGTGTCTTTCCACCCTCGCAATGATGGATCAGGGAGTCTTCGAAAATGCTCGAGAGCGCCTCGAGGCGCTCTCGGGCGAGCTCGGCGGTGGTGTAGATCAGCTTGACCTGAAGGCTATCGACGATACCGAGATAGGCCAGCGCGAAGCGCTCGCGCTGCATGGCGGAGAGCGCTCCCTGCGCCCCCTGCCAGTCATCGAGCCTTGCCAGAAAGCGGTCATTGAGCTGGGCCAGGTACGCCTCGTGCCGCGCATCGACCCACTCGGCCAGCGTGTCTGGCGGCATATAGCCCGCGCGCAGTAAAAAGCGCAGGTGGGCGCTTTCACCGAAGCGGCGAATGAGCGCATGGCAGTAGCGCAACCCGGGAAGCGCCCGGTCGCTTTCATCGTTGAAACAGTCGTCGGCGAAGGTGCGCTCGATGCCCAGCGCCTCCTCGAAGGCGGCCATGAATAGCGCCTCTTTCGAGGCAAAATGCGCATACAGCGACGCCTTGCGAATACCCACCGCCTCGGCGATGGCGGAAAGCGAGGCGCCGTCGTAGCTCGCCTCGGCGAAGTGCGCAATCGCCGCGGTGACGATGCGCTGGGTAGCGGGTGAGCGTGTCATGAGAGTCGACCTCGTGAAGCTTATCGAAGGTCGGGCACTATACTACCTACCGGTCGGTAGGTTCAATGTCATGGATACTTCATTGGGCATCGAGAGGCCGCCAGCACGGTGGCAGCGTATCTACTCCTCGACCAGCCAGTGGGCGTCGAAGCGGCTTTCGCCGCCGAGCAGCGTGGTGATCTCCCCCATTGCGCCTTGCAGGCGCTCGTCTAGCCCCCAGGGCGGGTTCACCACCAGCATGCCGCTGGCGTACATGCCATGGCGCTCGCCGCCCGGCTCGCGCAGGTGCAGCTCGCTTTGCCAGATCTTGCGCACGCCGCTGGCACTCAGGGCGTCCAGCAGGGTGTGGTGGGCGCCGGAGGGCAGCAGCGGGTACCAGATCATCAACACGGCGTGGCGCACCTTGGCGAGCGCGTACAGGGCGCTGTCGGCGACCTCCTGGTACTCCGTCTTGCGCTCGAAGCTCGGATCGATCAGCACGCAGAGCCGCGGGGTGGCCACCGGTACGCGCGCCTCGAGCTCCTTGAGCCCGTCGCCGTGAACGCGTACCGCGGCGGCGGGCAGCGCCTGATCGAAAAGCTCGGCGTGCTCGCCCGGGTGCAGCTCGCAAAGGCGCAGCGCATCCTGCTCGCGAAGGCCTTGGCTCAACCACCAGGGCGATCCCGGGTAGCAGCTCAAGTCAATGCCATCGGATTGGACGCGTGCCACCTGGGAAAGCCATTCGACCAGCAGCGGGTTGTTCAGGCTTTTTCGCGCCTTCCACAGCGGTTCGATGCCCTCACGGTGCTCTTGAAGCTTCAGTGCCTCTTTCGATGCCAGTGGATAGAGCCCACGACCGGCATGAGCATCGACATATGTAATAGCGCTTTTTTTACGTAACAAATGATCTTTCACCGCATAAAGGGTGAGGTGCTTGTGAACATCGGCAAAGTTGCCGGCGTGATAGGCGTGTTGGTAGGAGAGCATGGTGATCCGCACTGATGAAATAAAAAAGCCCGCTATCCATGATAGCGGGCTCGTGGGTCAGACCCTACCGAATCAGACCAGATCGATCAGTAGTTGCCTTGACCTTGGCTCTGACCGGCCTGACCGGTCGGCGTCAGGGTGATCTCGACGCGACGGTTCTGGGCGCGGCCCTGGTCGTTGTCATTGCTGGCGACCGGCTGGGTGGCACCGTAACCGCGCGTGTTGAGACGCGACGAAGAGACGCCGTTCTGGCTCAGGTAGCTGCCCACGGCCTGGGCACGACGCTCGGAGAGGCGCTGGTTGTAGTCGGCGGCGCCGGTGCTGTCGGTGTGGCCAGCGATGTTGACGCGAGTATCGGTGTACTGGGTGAGGACGTTGGCGACTTCGTTGAGCGCGCTGCGTGCCTGGCCGGTCAGCTCCGAGGAGTCGAAGCCGAAGGTCACGCTGCTGGGCATGTTGAGCACGATGTCGTCGCCACGGCGGTCGATCTCGATGCGCGAGCCCTGCAGGCTTTCACGCAGCTGGTTTTCCTGACGATCCATGTAGGCCCCCACGCCGGCGCCGGCGGCCGCGCCCACGGCGGCACCGATTAAGGCGCGGTCGCGGCGGCTGGTGCTGCCGTCACCGGAAAGCGCGCCCGCAGCGGCACCCACCGCGGCACCGATGCCGGTGCCGATGCCGGTGTTGGAGCGCTGCGTTTGGCCACCGTAGGGGTCGGAGGTGGCACAGCCGGCCACGAGAAGGGCGGCGGCCACAGGGGTCAGCAGTCGAGAAATACGCATCACTCACTCCTTAAAAGCTTGTTTGATTGATCGCGCCGTCGGGTCAATCGTCACTGATCAGCCCGAGCAGCTCGTTCAAGAATAATAGACCATGGGGTGAGGCACGCAGCTTTTCGGGCATTTCCATCAAAAGTCCTTTTTTCTCGGCGCTTTGTAACCGGGCGAGCAGCGTCTCTCGAGGCTGCCCGGTATAGGCGCTCCACAGCGCCATGTCGACGCCCTCGGTCAGGCGCAGCGCGTTCATGGCAAACTCCAGCGGCAGCTCCTCGCGCGCGATGGCGCTCTTGCCGGCCACGAAGCCCCGTGGGTCGAGCCGCCGACGCAGGTACGCCTCGGGCTGGCGGGTCTTCCAGCGCCGCTCGATCGTCCACCGGCCATCGGTGCCGATGCGTGAAAGC
>NZ_JAMZBD010000266.1:0-4438 GCF_024158685.1 Halomonas sp. 707D4
CCTATGGTCCGGTCACGCCTTCGGATGTGCCCGGCCTGCTCGACAGCGGCCTGCTGGAAGGCTGCATCAGTCACCCGCTGGCGCTCGGCCCGGTGGATGAAATCGATTACCTCGCCCGCCAGCAGCGCCTCACCTTCGCGCGCATCGGCGTCACCGACCCGCTCTCGCTCGACGACTACCGCGCCCACCGCGGCTTTGTCGGGCTCGAGGCGGCGCTTACATTATCGGCCCAGGCCATCGTCGACGAAGTGAAGGCCTCCGGGCTTCGCGGGCGCGGCGGCGCGGCGTTTCCCACCGGCATCAAGTGGCAGACCGTGCTGGACGCGCCGGCGGAGCAGAAGTACATCGTCTGCAACGCCGACGAGGGCGACTCCGGCACCTTCGCCGACCGGCTCGCCATGGAGTGCGACCCGTACATGCTGATCGAGGGCATGACCATCGCCGGGCTCGCCGTGGGCGCGACCCAAGGCTACATCTACCTGCGCTCGGAGTACCCGCTGGCGAAGGAAATATTGGACGAGGCGATCCTGCGCGCCGAGGCCGAGGGCTACCTGGGCGACGATATCCGCGACAGCAGCCGCGCCTTCCACCTGGAAGTGCGCCTGGGCGCCGGCGCCTACATCTGCGGCGAAGAGACGTCGCTGCTGGAAAGCTTGGAGGGCAAGCGGGGGCTGGTGCGCTTCAAGCCGCCGCTGCCCGCCATCGAGGGGCTTTTCGGCCGGCCCACCGTGGTCAACAACGTGCTGTCGCTCGCCGCAGTGCCGTTCATCCTGGCCGAAGGCGGCCAGGCCTACGCGCAGTACGGCATGGGCCGCTCCAAGGGCACGCTGGCGCTCCAGCTGGCGGGCAACGTCAAGCGCGGCGGGCTCGTGGAGCTCGCCTTCGGCACGACGCTTCGCACGCTGATGGAGGAGTTCGGCGGCGGCACCCTGAGCGGGCGTCCACTTCGCGCGGTGCAGGTGGGCGGGCCTTTGTGCGCCTACCTGCCGGAAAGCCAGTGGGACCTGCCGCTCGATTACGAAACCTTCGCCGAGGTAGGCGCGGGCGTTGGCCACGGCGGCGTGGTGATGTTCGACGACCGTGTCGACATGGCCGAGCAGGCGCGCTTTTCGATGGAGTTCTGCAAGGCGGAGTCGTGCGGCAAGTGCACGCCGTGCCGGATCGGCTCGACCCGCGGCGTCGAGGTGATCGACCGCATCCGCAACGGCGAGAACCGCGAGGCCAACCTCGCGCTGCTGGGTGATCTTTGCGAGACGATGGTGGACGGTTCGCTTTGCGCCATGGGCGGCATGACCCCCTTCCCGGTACAGAGCGCGCTCAAGCACTTTTCCGAGGACTTCCAGCGTCCGGCCAGCGGAGAACACTCATGATCGAACATTTTGATCCACGGCGTCAGGCCAACAGCGTCGATTTCGCGAAGGACGACTTTTCCAAGGACGATTTCAGCAAGGACTATGGCACCCCCGCCGCCCGCCCGGGCGCGGCCTCGGTCAGCGTCGAGATCGATGGCGTACGCTTGAGCGTGCCGGAAGGCACCTCGGTGCTGCGCGCCGCCGCCCTTGCCGACATCAGCATCCCGAAACTCTGCGCCACCGACAGCCTCGAGGCGTTCGGCTCCTGCCGGCTGTGCGCCGTCGAGATCGAAGGCCGCCGGGGGTTGCCTGCCTCGTGCACCACGCCGGTGGTGGAAGGCATGAAGGTGACCACCCAGAACGAGCGCCTGGCGAAGCTTCGCCGGGGCGTGATGGAGCTCTACATCTCCGATCACCCGCTGGATTGCTTGACCTGCCCGGCCAACGGCGACTGCGAGCTGCAGGACATGGCGGGCAGCGTCGGGCTTCGCGAAGTGCGCTACGGCTTCGACGGCGAAAACCACCTCGCCAAGCCAAAGGACACCTCCAACCCCTACTTCACCTTCGATCCGAGCAAGTGCATCGTCTGCTCGCGCTGCGTGCGCGCCTGCGAGGAGGTGCAGGGCACCTTCGCGCTGACCATCGACGGGCGCGGCTTCGATTCCAAAGTGGCGGCCGGTCAGGACGAGGCGTTCATGGACTCGGACTGCGTTTCGTGTGGCGCCTGCGTGCAGGCCTGCCCGACCGCCACGCTGATGGACAACAGCGTGATCGACCACGGCGTGCCGGATCGAAGCGTGGTGACCACCTGTGCCTACTGCGGCGTGGGCTGCTCCTTCGAGGCCCAGATGAAGGGCGACAAGCTGGTGCGCATGGTTCCTTACAAAGGGGGCGATGCCAACCACGGCCACTCCTGCGTGAAGGGGCGTTTCGCCTTCGGCTACGCCTCCCATCCGGATCGCCTGACCACGCCGATGATTCGCGACGCGATCGACCAGCCTTGGCGGGAAGCGAGCTGGGAAGAGGCGATCGGCTTCGCCGCCCGGCGCCTGAAGGCGATCCAGGCAGAGCACGGCCGCGAAAGCATCGGCGGCATCACCTCCTCGCGCTGCACCAACGAGGAAACCTATCTGGTGCAGAAGCTGATTCGCGCGGCCTTCGGCAACAACAACACCGACACCTGCGCCCGGGTCTGCCACTCGCCCACCGGCTACGGCTTGAAGACCACGATAGGCGAGTCCGCCGGCACCCAGACGTTTGATTCGGTGATGCAATCCGATGCCATCATCGTCATCGGCGCCAACCCCACCGACGCCCACCCGGTGTTCGGCTCGATGATGCGCAAGCGCCTGCGCCAGGGAGCGAAGCTGATCGTCGCCGACCCGCGCCGCATCGATCTCTTGAAAACGCCGCACTTGAAAGAGGCCCAGCACCTGCCGCTGCGCCCGGGCACCAACGTCGCGCTGGTCAACGCCCTGGCCCACGTGGTGATCACCGAAGGGCTCGAGGACACCGACTTCGTCGCCAAGCGCTGCGACACGGATGCCTACCAGCGCTGGCGCGCGTTCATCAGCGAGCCGCGCCACAGCCCCGAGGCGTCGGAGATGATCACCGGCGTACCGTCGGAGGCGGTACGCCGCGCCGCACGCACCTACGCCACTGCCGGCAACGGCGCGATCTACTACGGTCTCGGCGTCACCGAGCACAGCCAGGGCTCGACCATGGTGATGGGCATCGCCAACCTCGCCATGGCCACCGGCAACATCGGCCGCGAAGGCGTGGGCGTGAACCCCTTGCGCGGTCAGAACAACGTGCAGGGCTCGTGTGACATGGGCTCCTTCCCCCACGAGCTTCCGGGCTACCAGCACGTGGCGGACCCCATCGCCCGCGGGCGCTTCGAAGCCAGGTGGGGCGTGGCGCTCGACCACGAGCCGGGGCTGCGCATTCCCAACATGTTCGACGCGGCGATCGAGGGCACCTTCAAGGCGATGTACGTGCAGGGCGAGGACATCGCCCAGTCCGACCCCAATACCCAGCACGTCGAGGCCGCGCTGCGCGCGCTGGACTGTCTGATCGTGCAGGATATTTTCCTCAACGAAACCGCCAAGTTCGCCCACGTGCTGCTGCCGGGCTCGAGCTTTCTGGAGAAGGATGGCACCTTCACCAACGCCGAGCGGCGCATCAACCGCGTGCGCAAGGTGACCCCGCCGGTGGCCGGCAAGCAGGACTGGGAAGTCACGCAGGATCTCGCCAACGCCTTGGGCTACCCGATGAACTACGCCCACCCGTCCGAGATCATGGACGAGATCGCCGCCCTTGCACCGAGCTTTGCAGGCGTGAGCTACGAAAAGCTCGAGCAGTACGGAAGCCTGCAGTGGCCCTGCAACGAGGCGAACCCGCGCGGCATGCCGACCATGCACGCGATCGACTTCCCGATCGGGCTGGGCCGCTTTGCGATCACCGAGTACGTGGCCACCGAAGAGCGCACCAACCGCCGCTTCCCGCTGCTGCTCACCACCGGGCGGATCTTGAGCCAGTACAACGTCGGCGCCCAGACGCGGCGCACCCACAACCAGCACTGGCACGACGAGGACGTGCTGGAGCTGCACCCCTCCGATGCCGAGGTGCGCGGCGTGGCGGACGGCGACTGGCTCGGCATCACCAGCCGCTCGGGTCAGACGGTATTGCGTGCTAGGCTTAGCGAGCGCATGCAGCCCGGCGTGGTCTATACCACCTTCCACCATCCGGGCAGCGGTGCCAACGTGATCACGACCGACAACTCGGACTGGGCCACCAACTGCCCGGAATACAAGGTGACCGCCGTGCAGGTAGAAAAAGTCAGCCAGCCCTCGGCCTGGCAGCAGCGCTTCAGCGCCTTCGACCAGACCCAGAAAAGCCACCTCGAAAGCGCCCGGCAGGAGACGCCGTGAGCGTATACGAAAGCGAGGAAACCGCCCTGGCGCACCTGCTGGTCGAGGTGCGCCGCCGGGCGGGCGAGTGGCAGGGCAACGTCGGCGAGGACGCCCTGGCCGAGGAAGTGCCGGTGGCGCTGATCTACAACGGCATCTCCCATGCGGTGATGATGG
>NZ_JAMZBD010000267.1:0-4428 GCF_024158685.1 Halomonas sp. 707D4
GTGATCCTCGCGGTCAAGCCGCAGATCATGAAGAGCGTGTGCGCGCCGCTTGCCGAGGCCGTGCAGGCCCACAAGCCGCTGATCGTTTCGATTGCCGCAGGCCTCGAAGCCGCTACAATCGACGGCTGGCTCGGCGGCGGCACGGCGCTGGTACGCTGCATGCCCAACACGCCGTCACTGGTCGGTGTCGGCGCCAGCGGCCTCTTCGCCAACCCGGCGGTGTCGAGCGCCCAGCGCGCGTTGGCCACGGAGCTGATGGAAGCGGTGGGCATCGTCGAGTGGGTGGAGCAGGAGTCGCTTCTCGACGCGGTGACGGCGGTTTCGGGCAGTGCACCGGCCTACTTCTTTCTGATGTTCGAGGCGATGGAAGAGGCCGGCGTAGCTCAAGGGCTTTCCGCTGCCACCGCGCGGCGCCTGGCGATCCAGACGGCGCTTGGCGCAGCCACCATGGCCGGCCAGAGCGAGCATGACCCGGCCACGCTCAAGCGCAACGTCATGTCGCCCGGCGGCACCACCGAGCGAGCGATCGCCCATCTGGAAGACGCCCGGCTGCGCGACACGATAAAAGGCGCCATGCAGGCCTGCGCCCGGCGCGCCGCCGAGATGGCCAACGAGCTGAGCGCGGACTGATCCGCACCAGAACACCCAGCACGATTCAACGTAACGGAGACGCAAGCAATGGGCAGCCAAGTGGGTAGCGCCGGGTTGATGCTAGTCAACACCCTGATCAACATATATTTATTCCTGCTGATGCTGCGCTTTCTGCTGCAAGCCTCGCGCGCGGACTACTACAACCCGCTGAGCCAGTCGGTGGTCAAGATCACCCAGCCGGTGGTCGGCCCCTTCCAGAGTTTTCTGGGGCCGGTGGCCGGGCGCTTCGACCTGGCCACGCTCGCCGCGGCCTTCGTGCTCAAGGTCGTGAGCATCGTCGCCATCTTCATGCTGTTCGGTATCGGCATGCCGCCGGTGGTGCAACTGGTGATCGCCGGCATCTCGGCACTCGCCAACGCCATCCTGAAGATCTACTTCTTCGCCCTGATCGTGATGATCATCCTGAGCTGGGTGGCACCCAACGCCAGCCACCCGGGGGCGCTGCTGGTCATGCAGCTGGTCGAGCCGATCATGGCGCCGGTGCGCCGGGTGATCCCGCCGCTGGGCATGATCGATCTTTCGCCCATCGTGGTGTTCATCGCCATCAACCTGATCGATGGCCTGGTGGTGGGCTCGTTGATTCGCCAGGCCGGCGCTCCCGGCGCACTGGTGGGGCTTTGAGCGCGCCCCGACCGGGCCGTGCCCGCCGAGCGCCTTCGACACCCATTCACCGCAGGATTGACGCCTTCGATGCCTGATTCAGACACGCGGCCCGGCGCGGGCCGGCCGGCGAACTCCGTCGGCCTGGTCACGCCCCACGTCGCCAAGTTCGATACCCCCCTGCCGCTGGCCTGCGGGCGGGAGCTTCCCGAGTTCGAACTGATTTTCGAGACCTACGGCACGCTCAATGCCGAGCGCACCAACGCCGTACTGATCTGCCATGCGCTGTCGGGGCACCACCACGCCGCCGGCTACCACCATCCGGACGACACCAAGCCCGGCTGGTGGGACGCCCATATTGGCCCGGGCAAGCCGATCGACACCGACCGCTTCTTCGTCGTCTCGCTCAACAACCTCGGCGGCTGCCACGGCAGCACCGGTCCCGTGAGCCACAATCCGGCGACCGGGCGCCAGTGGGGGCCGGACTTTCCCCTGGTGACGGTGAGCGACTGGGTGGCAAGCCAGGCGCGCCTCGCCGACCACCTCGGCATCGAGCGCTTTGCCGCCCTCGTCGGCGGAAGCCTGGGCGGCATGCAGGTGCTGCAGTGGACGATCACCCACCCCGAGCGGGTCGCCAACGCGGTGATCATCGCCGCCACCCCGCGGCTTTCGGCGCAGAACATCGCCTTCAACGAGGTCGCCCGCCAGGCGATCCGCTCGGACCCGGAGTTTCACGGCGGCTGGTACGCCGAGCACGACACGGTGCCCAAACGGGGCTTGAAGCTCGCCCGCATGGTTGGCCACATCACCTATCTCTCCGAAGACGCCATGGGCAGCAAGTTCGGCCGCGACCTCAGGGCCGACGACCTGAACTTCGGCTTCGACGTGGAGTTCCAGGTGGAGTCCTACCTGCGCTACCAGGGCGACACCTTCTCCACCGCCTTCGATGCCAACACTTACCTGTTGATGACCAAGGCGCTGGACTACTTCGACCCCTCGGCGGCCTGCGACGGCGATCTCGCCTGCGCGCTGGCACCGGCCCAGTGTCCGTTTCTGATCGTGAGCTTCACCACCGACTGGCGCTTTCCGCCCTCGCGCTCCAGGGAACTGGTCGATGCGCTGATCCGCGCCGGCAAGCCGGTCAGCTACGCCAACATCGAATCCCCCCACGGCCACGACGCCTTCCTGCTGCCCGAGCCGCGCTATGAAGCGGTGTTCGACGCCTTCATGACGCGCGCCGCCCGCGACCTCGGCCTGGCCGCCCCCCGCACGGAGACCCCGGCATGATGCGTACCGATCTTGAACTGATCGTCGACTGGGTGCCCGAAGGCGCTCACGTGCTGGACCTGGCCTGTGGCGACGGCGCGCTGCTCGAGCGTCTGGGTCGCGAGAAGGGCGTGACCGGCTTCGGGCTCGAGATCGACCCCGCCGGCATCACCGAGTGCGTGGCGCGCGGCGTCTCGGTGATCGAGCACGACCTCGACGACGGGCTGGGCAACTTCTGCGACCAGAGCTACGACCAGGTGATCATGACCCAGGCGCTGCAGGCGCTGCGCCGCCCGGACAGGATGCTCGACGAGATGCTCCGAGTGGCCAACGAAGGGATCATCACCTTCCCCAACTTCGCCTACTGGCGCCACCGGGTGTATCTGGGCCTGCGCGGCTACATGCCGGTCTCGAAGTCGCTGCCCCACGCCTGGTACGACACGCCCAACATCCACCTCTCCACCTTCAACGACTTCGAGCAGCTGTGCCGCGAGAAGGGGCTGGTGATCGTCGACCGCGCCGTGGGCGTGGGCGAGCATCGCGGCCACTGGACCTCCCGGTGGTGGCCGAACCTGTTCGGCGAGATCGCAGTGTTTCGCGTGCGCCGCCGCTAGAGGCGCACGCTCACGGGCCGCTCGATGAAAATCGACGACGGCGCGCCCGCCTCCCACCCGACACCGATGGCGTAGGCCAGCACCTCGACCCCCTGGGCCACGGCGGCGTGAAACCCGGCGGCGTAGGCCGGGTCGATGTGGGTGGCAGGGCCGACGCTCTCGATGCCCTGGCGTGCCACGCAGAACACCAGCACCGCGCGCTCGCCCCGACGGGCAAGCGCTTCGAGGGACTGCAGGTGCTTGAGCCCGCGAGTGCTGACGGAGGCTGGAAAGTAGCCCAGCCCGTCGTCCTCAAGAAGCGTGACCTGCTTGACCTCGAGATAGGCGCGCCGCCCGCTCGCCGTGTCCTCGAGCAGAAAGTCGAGCCGCGAATCATCCACCCTCACCTCGCGGCGCAGCGTGTCGTAGCCCGCCAGCGCGTCGAGCCGGCCGGCGGCCAGCGCCGACTCGACGATGCGGTTGGCACGCCCGGTGTGAATCGAGGCAAGCTCTACCCCGCCGTTTTCATTCGGCAGTTCGATCAACTCCCAGGTCCAGGCGAGCTTGCGCTTGGGGTTGTCGCTTGGCGAGAGCCACACCCGGCAGCCCGGCACGTTGACGCTCTTCATCGAGCCTGTGTTGGGGCAGTGAGCGGTCACCTCGCGCCCGTCGTCCAGACGCACGTCGGCGAAGAAGCGCTTGTAGCGGCGCAGCAGCACACCCGGCACCAGCCCCTCGTAGGCGATCATGAGCGCGCCACGAAGCGGGCCAGGCGCACCAGCGCCTCCTCGAGGCGCGCGACCTGTGCGGTGAAGGCGATGCGCACGAAGCGCTCGCCGCCCTCGACGGCGAAGTCCACCCCCGGGGTGATCGCCACGTTCTCCTCCTCGAGCAGCCGCTGGCAGAACGCCTGGCTGTCGTCGCTGTAGCGGGAGATGTCGAGCCAGACGTAGAACGCCCCTTGGGGCGCGACGTCCGGGGCGAGCCCCAGCGTTTGAAGACCATCGAGCAGCACCTGGCGGCGCTCCTTCAAGGTCGCCCGGCGCGCCTCGAGCTCTTCCCGGCACGCCGGCGTGAAGGCGGCGAGGGCAGCGTGCTGGGAGGGCGTCGGCGCGGCCAGGAAGACGTTCTGGGCAAGCCTCGTCAGCGGTTCGACGGCGCGCTCCGGCGCCACCAGCCAGCCCAGGCGCCAGCCGGTCATGCCGAAATACTTGGAGAAACTGTTGACCACGAAGGCATCATGGGAGATCGCCGTGGCCGAGAGCGGCGCATCGTCGAAGTTGAGGCCCTGGTAGATCTCGTCGACCAGGAGCTCCCC
>NZ_JAMZBD010000268.1:0-4421 GCF_024158685.1 Halomonas sp. 707D4
GACGAGCGCGCACCGAGCCCGCACCTGACCGGCGGGGCCGTGGACGTGACGCTGTGCGACGGCATCGGCGTGCCGCTGGACATGGGGACGCTGTTCGACGAAGCCGTGCCCGCCTCCCATACCGCCCACTTCGAGCGCGAGCCTCTCGACGCGCGCGAGCGCCGCGTGCGGGACAACCGGCGCCTTCTGTACCGCGCCATGTGCACCCAGGGTTTCACCAACCTGCCCAGCGAGTGGTGGCACTTCGACCTGGGCGACCAGCTCTGGGCCCACTACAGCGGCCGGTCGCAGGCGCACTACGGCCCCGCCGCCCTCGACACCATCGAGAACCGCTGGCGCCGCCAGCTGGGCTGAGCCTTCACGCGCGTGGCCAAAAACGGCTACATTATCCACTCCCAAGTCACGTTCACGCTCGAAAAGGAGGTTTGACCATGCCCAGCGTCTTGATTACCGGCGCCACGTCCGGTTTCGGCCGCGCCGCCGCCTACCGCTTTGCCCGGGCCGGCTGGTCGCTGATTCTGACCGGCCGCCGCGAGGAGCGTCTGAAGGCGCTCGAAAGCGAGCTCGGCCGCGAGGTCGAGGTGCTGACCCTGACCCTCGACGTGCGCGATGCCGACGCCGTGGCCCAGGCGCTCGGCGACCTGCCGAAGGCGTTCCTGCCGCTCACCTGCCTGATCAACAACGCGGGGCTGGCACTGGCGCCGGAGCCGTCGCAGAAGGTGGCGCTGCGCGACTGGCACACCATGATCGACACCAACATCACGGGGCTCGTCAACGTCACCCACGCGGCGCTGCCGCTTCTGATCGAGCATGGCGCGGGGGCGAGCATCCTGAATCTGGGGTCGGTGGCCGGGCAGTGGCCCTACCCGGGCGGGCACGTCTACGGGGCGTCGAAGGCGTTCGTGCAGCAGTTCGGCTACAACCTGCGCTGCGATCTGCTGGGCACCGGCGTGCGGGTGACGGATCTCGCCCCGGGCATGGCGGAAACCGAATTCACCCTGGTGCGCACCAAGGGCGACCAGGCGGCGTCCGACGCGCTCTACCGGGGCACCACGCCGCTGCAGGCCGAGGATATCGCCGAGCAGCTCTTCTATCTCGCCACGCTGCCGGCGCACGTCAACATCAACCGCCTGGAGATCATGCCGGTTCGCCAGGCCTGGTCACCCTTCGCCGTGGATCGCGACAAGGCCTGACGAACCGGCTCAGTAGCAGACCCGATCGCGCCCCTGCTCCTTGGCACGATAGAGGGCGTTGTCGGCGCGCTTCATGACGCTTTGCTGGTGCTCGCTGAGGCGCGCCTCGATCACGCCGAGGCTCACGCTCACCCTGCCCACCTTGGGGAAGTGCGTCTCGCGGATGCAGCAGCGGATCTTCTCGGCCAGCGCAATCGCCTGTTCGAGCGAGGTTTCCGGGGCGAGCACCATGAACTCCTCGCCGCCCCAGCGCGCGCAGTAGTCCGCCTTGCGCAGGTTCGCCTTGAGCTGCTCGCCGATGCTCGCCAGCACCTGATCACCCACGTCGTGGCCGTGGCTGTCGTTGATCGCCTTGAAGTAGTCGATGTCGAGCATGATCAGCGAAAAGGGCCGGATATAGCGGTTGAGGCGGCTGATTTCCTTCTTGAGCAGCGCGTCGAAGCGCGCGCGATTGGAGAGCCCGGTGAGCATGTCGGTGGTGGCCAGACGCTCGAGTTCGGCCTCCTTCTCGACCCGCTTGGAGATATCCCGCTGCACCAGCACCAGCACCCGCGAGGCGTAGCCGGGCATGTTCATCGAGGTCACCCGCCATTCGATCAGCGTGGCGGGGGCACGGGGGCAGCGCGCGCGGCTGTGCCGATCGAGGCCCGAAAGCGAATAGCCGTCGCACAGCTCGCCTCGAAAAAGCGCCTGACCGAGCTTGCGCAGCAGCCGGCGATTCTCCATGTCGCGCCCCACGATCCGGGGTGCGGCGCCCAGCCATTGATCGCGTCGCCCGCCCCAGAAGCGCAGGTACTCGTCGCTGATATCGAGAAGGTGAAGATCGCTGCCGCCCGCCTGCCCGCCCAGCACGGCGATCGCCTGGGGGTTGGATTCGTTGGCGGGTGGCGCCGGCGTCGGCAAGGGTTCCAGCATGGTGTTTTCTTCCACTGAATCGTGATCAAGCGATGTCCTTCGCTTTCACTCTGGACGCGTCGCAGCCGCGGGGTGGTCACGGGCCCGTCATGAGCCGGCGGCTTCGACATTTACACTATGATACACTTTTTAACCTAGTTGATGGATATCGCATATTATCGACGGCGTATTTAAAAACCGATCGACAATGGCGTGGGCGCCTGCGCAGCGGTAGGCTAAGCGTAGGACGGAAAACACGTCGACGCGGGGGGATTTTTCTAGTCACCGGGCGATAGGACGCTTACCGAGAACAGCTCAAGTCACCCTCCTCACAGTGGGCGTACTCGTCCAGTGTGCGGGTGCGTTCTCGGGTGAGCGTGGTCAGGCACTGGTGACGCACCATGGGTTCGGCGCTGCCGCCGGCGACACCCTGGGCGGTGTAGTCGCACTCGGCGTCGCGAAAGGCGATCCAGGCGCGCTGCGCCGTGACCAGCGCCTGGCGGGCATCGCCTTCGAGCGGCTCGATCAGCGTCTGGTACGCCTCGTTGAGATCGCGATCCGCCGCCTGGTAGGCCTGCCCGGCACAGCGGTTCATGTCGGCCTGGGTCGTGGCGTCGTCGCAGGACGTCTTGCTCTCTCCGGCAACGGCAAAGGTCATGAAAAAGGTCATGAAGAAGGCGCTCGACAGAGTCAGCGCGCGTGCGGTCGATCGCATGAAAACGGCCTCGGGTGCGGGAACCCCTTCACCATAGTCAACAAGCCTGCCGCTCACCAGCACATACAAAAAAAACACCCCCGGGCGTCGGCCCGGGGGTGCGTGGTGTCGCGCGCTGAAAAGGGGTCAGTGAGCGAGCATTTCCGACACGATGGCGTCGCCATCGAGCTCGCTCGGGTAGTAGGTGGGCCAGTGGGTCACTTCCTCGAGCAGCGCCTCGCGGTCATCGCCCCAGTAGAGATGGAAGTGGTGAGCGTCGCTTGGGTAGATATCGTGGTCGCTGAACTGGATGTACCGGGGCATGCCGGCGTCGACCTCCTCGGCTTCGAAGACGAAGCGTACCCCGCGATTGCCCGCCGCGTACTCGAGGATCTCGTAGCCATCGTAGGCGTAGTCGGCGCTATGCGCTTCGCCATCCTCGTAGAAGGTCACGGTATCGCCGTCGATCACGATGCGCTCGACATCGGTGGCGTAGCCGGTCTCGTAGTACT
The DNA here is from genome assembly GCF_024158685.1 of Halomonas sp. 707D4. Classification (NCBI taxonomy): domain Bacteria; kingdom Pseudomonadati; phylum Pseudomonadota; class Gammaproteobacteria; order Oceanospirillales; family Halomonadaceae; genus Halomonas; species Halomonas sp. 707D4. The sequence goes on from NZ_JAMZBD010000268.1 coordinate 3,294, forward strand.
CGGCGTACTCCTCGGCGCTCTTGTCGCCGCTCTCGGCCTTGTGCTCGAAGACCGGTGCCAGGGTGCCGTCCTGAAGGTAGGAATAGACGGATTGCCAGTCGCCCTCCCAGTCGCCGAGCGTGCGGTCCTCGACCTGATCGTCGTCGAAATGGCCGCGGTAGATATCGCTGTCGTGGGCATGCGCGTGCGCGTGATCGTTGCCATGATCATGGGAGTGGGCGTGGTCATGAGAGTGCTCATGGCCATGAGAATGGGCGTGGTCATGGCCGTGCTCGTGGGAGTGATCGTGGTCGCCGGCCAGGGCGCCCTGAAGACCCACCATCATCAATGACCCGGCGGTGAGGGCGCCCAGGGCCCTGGAAGTGAAACGTGACATGCGTTCTCCTCGTTGAACGTACAGGAAAGGCGCGACGACGCCGGCCTCTTTGATAATGATATAACATATCAATAATTCAAGGAGACAGGCAAGTGCTCGAGCGTTAAATACCTCGGCATGGCGACAACGCTCGGCGCGCGCTAATTTAAGCAGACAAGGTCGACCGACCGGGTAACGAGGGAACGCCATGCTCTACGTACTGAGTCTTCTAGGGGGGATCGCCCTTTTGACCCTGGGCGGTGAGGCGCTGGTGCGCGGTGCGGTGTCCGGTGCCGAACGGCTCGGGGTCTCGGCGCTTTTCACGGGCCTTGTGATCGTCGGCTTCGGGACCTCGGCGCCGGAGCTGGTGGTGTCGGTCAACGCCGCCCTCGACAACAAGCCGGACATCGCCATCGGCAACGTCGTCGGCAGCAACATCGGCAACATCATGCTCATTCTGGGGCTTTGCGCCCTGATCTACCCTCTCACCACGCGGCTCGAAGCGCTCAAGCGCGACGGGCTGGTGATGCTGCTGGCCACGCTGCTGTTCATCGTGCTGGGATTTAGCGGCACGCTTGGCCGCCTCGATTCGGTGCTGTTTCTGGCGGGGCTGGTGGGTTATCTGGTCTGGGCCTACTTGAGCGAGCGCCAGGGCGTGCCGAATGTGGACCTGCAAGCGGATGCCACCGCGCCGGCCACCCGCCCGCTGTCGACGCCCTGGATCGTGGCCGGCGTGGTGGGCGGGCTTGCGCTGTTGATCGGCGGCTCCCAAC
>NZ_JAMZBD010000269.1:0-4408 GCF_024158685.1 Halomonas sp. 707D4
CTCGTCGAGAGCGTCGATCACCTGTTGCACGAGTTCCAGCGCGGTCTGGAGCAGCGCGACCACCTGCACCGACTGTCGCGCCATGACGGGCTCACCGGCATCGCCAACCGGCGCTACTTCGACACCTTCCTGGCCCACCAGTGGGAACAGGCAGCGGTGGCCAATGCCCCCATCGCGGTGATCTTCATCGATATCGACAGCTTCAAGGCCTTCAACGACCACTACGGCCACACCCTGGGCGACGACACGCTCAAGCGCGTGGCGAAGGCGCTCGATCGCTGCATCGATTCACAGAGCGACCTGCTGGCGCGCTACGGCGGCGAGGAGTTCGTCTGCGTGCTGCCGGGCCAGGACATTCACGGAGCGCTCTCGCGCGCCAACCATATGCGCCAGGCGGTGATGACGCTGGCGATCCCCCACGCGCGGGGCGCGGCGGAGAGCATCCTGACCATCAGCATGGGGGTGGCCAGTGCCCGCCCCACGCCTGGCGAGGGGCCGGACCGGCTTTTGAACGAGGCGGACGCCCGGCTCTACGAAGCGAAGAATCGCGGGCGCAACCGTATCGAGGCGTTCAAGTCGGTGTAGAGCGGGGAATGGTCTAGAGAAGGACGCCGGGATCGGGCACTCCGATCCCGGCGTTTCAGGTCAGTAGCCAGTGGGCAAGAACGGCGGACAGCCCGACTACCATCGCCGTCATCACGGCCACGATGACCACCAGATCCAGCCAGCGGTCGAAGGCGGCCCCCTTGGGCTGCCTTCGCGTGGCGCCGTGGCGTTGTCGAGCCATGGGCGCATACTCCTGTGAGCGCTCTAGCGAGCCAGCGAAAAACAAAGTTTAGCCCCTGATGCGGCGGTTGACCACGACCGGTGCGCGGCGCAGGCGCTCCTGCTCCTCCTCGCTCAACTCCTCGGCCTCGAAGGCGTCCGCCCCGACGGGCGTATCGCCATGGCGACGGTAGAGCTGGGTGAGCATCGCCTTGCGATCGGCGCGCAGCTCGCGCATCAGCACGTACACCATCAGGTACAAGATGAACGTGAAGGGCAGCGCCGCCAGCACCGCCGCCGATTGAAGCCCGGTCAAGCCCCCGGCGGCGATCAGCGTCAGGCAGATCGCGGCGATCAACACCCCCCAGATCACCCGCTTGTAGAGCGGCGGGTCGATCGAGCCGTTGTCGGTCATCTGGGCCACGATATAGGACGCCGAGTCCGCGGACGTCACCAGGAAGATGAAGATCAAGAGAATCGACACCAGCGAGATGACGCTCGTGAACGGCATCAGCTCGTACATCCTGAACAGCGCCACGGTGATGTTCTCCTCGGTGGCGGCAGCCAGACCGACGCTGTCGCCGTTGAGCTCCATGTTGAGCGCCGCACCGCCGAACACCCCGATCCACAGGCAGGCGAGCAACGGCGGCATGATCAGCACGCCGAAGACGTACTCCTTGATGGTGCGTCCGCGCGACACGCGGGCAACGAAGGTGCCGACGAAGGGCGACCAGGCGATGACCCAGGCCCAGTAGAAGATCGTCCAGCTGCTCGCCCACTCGTTGCCGCTGTAGGGCGAGATGCGCAGGCTCATGCCGATGAAGTTCTGCAGGTAGTCGCCGATACCCATGGTGATGGTTTCGAGAATGGCGACCGTCGGGCCGGTGACGAGAATGTAGACCATCAGGCCGATACACAGCGACAGATTCAAGTTCGAAAGCCGCTTGATCCCCTTGTCGAGTCCCGACCAGGTGGAGAGCATGTAAGCGCAGAACATCACCGAGAGGATGATGAACTGCCAGAGCGTGCTTTCCGGCAGCCCGAACACCGCGTTCAGCCCGCCGTTCATCTGCAAGACGCCAAGGCCCAGCGAGGTCGCGACCCCCATGACCGTCGCCACCACGGCGAAGACGTCGAGCCAGGCGCTGTAGGGGCGCAGCCAGGGCTTCTTGGCGGTCATCGACGACAGCACCGAGGAGACCAGCCCCGCGCGGCCCTTGCGAAACTGGAAGTAGGCGATGATCAGCCCCACCACCGAGAACGCCGCCCACTGATGGATCCCCCAGTTGAAGTAGCTGTACTGGATGGCGTAGCGCGCCGCCGCTTCGGTCTCGGCCTCGACATCACCATAAGGGGGCTCGATGTAGTGGCTCATGGGCTCGGCCATGCCGTAGAACACCAGCCCCACCCCGAAGCCCGCCGCCAGCAGCATGCTCACCCAGGAGAAGAAACTGTAGTCGGGCCGACTGTCCTGCGGGCCGAGGCGCACCTTGCCATACTTGCTGAACGCGAGCGCGAACAGAAAGACCACGAAGCCGAACACCGAAATCAGGTAGAACCAGCCCATGTAGTGAGTGATCGCCCCGAGGGCCGCCTCGGCACCCGCGCCGAAATTGTCCGGAAATATCGCGCCGACCACCACCAGTGCAAAGATGATGACCGCGGACGCGATGAAGACCGTCTTGCCGCCGTGATTGGACATGCTCTCTCCCTGTTGTCCTGCGTCGAATCGTCCCTGTCCTTTCGTTCCACCTGACGCTGCTCCTTGTCAGCGCCCAACGCAAGACCTGCTTGTCGATTCGACCTCTGGATGGCTCTTTTGCCATCGTTTTTGTTACGAACGCTCTGGATGCTGCTCGAGAACCCATTGACGAGGCGTCGTTGCTTGTCATCCGATGTTTGCCCATGGCAAATCAGCCTGCCGCCCTCAGCATAGACGCCCAGGCAGCGACTATCACGTTTTGGCAATGACGCACGACGGTAGGCCGAGATACGTAAAAGTGAACTCACCTGGCAAGCCGTGTTCCAATGAGGGCAAACGTCCAACGGAGGCACTCATGCCACACCCGAACCGCGACTCGAGAAACGCTGCCTGGCAGGCCGCCCACCAATGGCGAGCCCGGGCTGCCAACACCCAGCCCACCGGGCTTCTGGGAGCGTTGAAGCTGGTGCTGGTCTGGCTTGCTTTCGGCGCCCTGATGATCGTCGGGGTGGTGTTTGGACTGATCTTTCTGCTGGTCGGCTGGGCCATGATGCCGTTCATGCGCCACAAGATGAAAAAGCGCATGGAGCAGATGCGCGCCGATCGTGCCCAGGATATCGGTGGCAATACCCACGAGCGCGCCTCGCCTGCGAAGGGTGAGCATGCGACCCTCGAGGGCAGCTTTGAAGTGAAGAACGAGCGCTAGAGCGGCGCCAGTATCCAGTTGAAGGTGGCGGCCAGCACCAGGGGCATCACGACGAGGCTTCCCAGGTTGCCGATCAGCACGATGGACGCCACTTTCTGCGGAGCGAGATCGTACTGCTCCGCCACCAGGTAGTTGAGCACCGCCGGCGGGAGTGCGGCAAAGATCAGCAGGGTCGCCTGCTGCAAGGCGTCCAGCGGCAGCCACAGCATCAGCGGCAAGGCCACCACCAGCCCCGACAGCGGACAGAGCAGCGCTCCCAGAAGTCCGGTTCGCCAGTCACCGAAATCCACCTCCAGAAGACGCACCCCGAGCGCGAACAGCATCAGCGGGATGCACACCCCGCCCAGCAGGTGCATCGCCTCCAGTAGCCATCCCGGCAGCGCCACGTTACCCACGTTCACCGCAAGTCCTGCAATGCTCGCCGCGACGATCGGCATGCGCAGCAGGCGCCAGAGCGGCGTGCGTGGATCGAGCATGTAGAGCCCTACCGAGAAATGCAGCAGCATCTCGACGATGAACACCACCACTGCCGCCGGCAGCGCCGCCTCGCCGAAGGCGAGCAGCAGAAGCGGTACGCCCATGGTGCCGGAGTTGTTGAACATCATCGACGGCAGAAATACGCGAAGATCGAGGGCCAGCCACCGGGCGAGCGGCCAGAGCACCACGCCGGAGCCCAGCACCACGGCCGCCGCCGCCCCGGCGAGCCAGGCGTCGTCCGACAGCGGCGCCTGGCGATCCGCCAGCACGGCGAACACCAGCAGCGGCACGAAAAGCTCCATGTTGAGCGTATTCAGCGTGCCGATGTCCGGCGTGCGAAGACGCCCGTAGAGCGCTCCTGCGCCGGCGATCAGAAACACCGGCAAGAGCGTGGCGAGGATGTGCCCGGTCACTGCCCGGGTCCCAGAAAACGCTCCCAGAGCCGAGAGACCGTTTCACGCTGCTCGACCAGCTGATTCGCCTCCACCACGGGCTTGTCACCGGTCAACGCGGCGCGGTGGGTGCGGCTGCGGTAGGCCAGGTACGCCTCGCGCAGGGAGTGCGCTTCCTCGTCGCTGAGATAGCCGTGCTCGGCGAGCGCTTCCAGAATGCGGACGTTGTCGGAATGGGTGGTCAGCGCCGGCGTCTTCTCGGCCAGCGCCAGCACCCCGTACTGGCAGAGGAACTCGATGTCCACCATGCCGCCAGCATCGTGCTTGAGGTTGAAGCGCGCCGCCTGGTCGACGGGCCGGGTACCC
>NZ_JAMZBD010000270.1:0-4399 GCF_024158685.1 Halomonas sp. 707D4
GCCCTCAAGGTACTGGATAGCGGCCTGAGTGCGGCACGCTCGCCCCGGGAGAACGCCTACTGGCGCCTGGCCAGCGCCGAACTGATGAGCGAAGCGGGGCTTGGGAGCCTCGCGCGCCAGCATTACGCCACGTTGCAGCAGACCGTCGCGGAGCTCGCGCTGGAGCAGTGGGAGCCCGCGCTGGTGTCGCGCCTCGACGCCGCCTTGAAGCAGACGCCCTAGCGACAGCCAGGCATTTTCCAACCCCGGGACTAACCGGTGATCATCATTAAAGGGACGAGGGACGAAGGCTCATGTGGTCAACCTTGAAATCGACGCTAAGCCGCTGGGTGCCGGGCTTCTCCAGGGCACAGACAGCGAAGAATCGGGCTAACGCCCATGCCAACAAGGCGCGCGGGCTGTCACGGCTCTCCATGGTGCTGTGGGCAGTCCTGGTGCTCCTGCTGCTGGTGGCGATCTGGTGGTTCGGGCCCGGCTGGGAGATCGGCGGCGTGATGCCACTGGCGCCCTTCGTCAATCGGGTAGCGGCCACCCTGGTCATTGTGGCGCTGGTCGCCGTGGTGTGGGGCGTGCGCCTGGCGCGCCGACTGCGCGAGCTCGATAGCGAACGTGCCCAGGAAGCGGCGCTCCAGCAGGACCCGATCCTCGCCCAGGTCGAGCGCCAGGAGGCCTCGCTCAACGCCGTGCTCGGCGAGATCACCGAGAGCCTGGGCGGTGGCAACGCCCGCTACCGGCTGCCCTGGTACCTGGTCATGGGCGTCGAGAACGCCGGCAAGACCAGCCTGATCAACCGCTCCGGGCAGAACTTCGCCCTGACCCACGTGATGAAGGCGTCCGGGCAGAGCAGCAAGCAGGGCCAGCTCGGTTTCGACTGGTGGATCGGCGACCAGGCGGTGCTGATCGACCCGGACGGTGAGCTGCTGACCCAGGGCGCCATGGAAGGCGGCGAGCCCCAGGAGCTTCAGCGCAGGCTGTGGGATCACTTCGTCGACTGGCTGGAGCGCAACCGCGCCCAGCGCCCGCTGGACGGCATCGTGCTGGTGCTCGACCTGGCGCGCCTGAGCCACGCCCAGGTCGCCGTGCGCAAGGCCTACGCGGCCCTCTTGCGCAGTCGCCTGCGCGAGCTGATGGAGCGCCACGGCGCCAGGCTTCCGGTCTACGTCACCTTCAGCAAGATGGATCTGCTGCACGGCTTCGACGACTTCTTCCGCCACTACTCTCGCGCCGCGCGCAAGGCGCCGCTGGGCTTCACCTTCACACCGGGCTCGATGGAGACCCCGGGGCAGTGGGAGCGCGAGTTCGCGGCGGACTTCGATGCGATGCTGACGCGCCTGAACCAGCTGCTGCCCACCATGCTCGCCGAGTGTCGCGACCGCGAGGAGCGCGAGTCGGTGTTTCGCTTCGTGCGCCAGCTCGCCGGGCTGCGCGACGTGCTGCTGGGGTTTCTGACCGAGTCGCTCTCAAGCGACCGCTTCTCCACCGCGGCGATGGTGCGCGGCACCTACTTCACCTCGGTGTACCAGCAGGGCGTGCCGGAGGACCCCTTCGTCGACGCCGCCGCGCGGCGCTACGGCATGGACGACAGCGTCCAGCCCGCCCACCGGGCCACCCGCAGTGCCCTCTACTTCACCGAGGAGCTGTTCGACAAGGTCATCTACCCGGAGGCAGGCCTGGCGGCGGACAACGCCCGCGTCACCCGGCGCCAGGAGCGCGCCCGCAACGCGAGCCTGGCCATCTGCGCGGTGCTCGGCGTGGCGCTGGTGGGCGGCTGGACCCACTTCTACCAGAAGAACAGCGTGTCGCTTTCCGCGGTGGAGGAGCGGGCGGAAACCTTCCTGGCCACCCAGCCCGACGCCTTCCAGAGCGACGATCCCAGCGGCCGTGAGCTGCTCGAGCCGCTGGACCGGCTGCGCTACGCCATGCAGACCTTCGGCGAGTACCGCACCCATACGCCGTACTTCGCCGACATGGGCCTCTACCAAGGCCACGTGATCGGCGCCCAGGTGGAGCGGGCGTACCTGGCCATGCTCGAGAACCAGTTCCTGCCGGCGCTGATGATCGGCATCATGGACGACATGAACCGCGCCGAGGAGGGCAGCAACGAGAAGCTCGCCCTGCTGCGGGTGCTGCGCATGATGTCGGATCAGAGCGGTCGCCAGACCGAGCGGGTGGAGCGCTACATGGCCCACCGCTGGCAGGGTTACTTCCCGCAGCAGGCCGACGTGCAGCAGCGCCTGATGGGACACCTCGACTACGCCATGACCCACAGCGACCTGCAGGGCCGCATCGAGGCGGGCAGCCCCCGCGCCGAGCAGGCCATGGCGCCGCTTGCGGGCAGCATCGAGGCCGCCCAGCGGGATCTCTTGCGTCAGCCCATCGACGAGCGGGTCTACGCCGCGCTCAAGGCCGCCGGCAACCGTCGCGGCGAGCCGCTGGATCTTCGCCGCAGCGTCGGCACGCTCTTCAACACCGTCTTCATGGCCCGCAACGACGACCCGGAGCACGTGCGCCTGCCCTATCTCGTGACCCGTGACGGCTTCGAGAACTACTTCCTGCAGGAGCTCGACCGCGCCGTGGAACTCGCCCTGATCGACGTCTGGGTACTGGGCCAGCGCAACGACATCGACTTCAGCGAGGCGGACAAGGAGCAGCTGCAGGTGGCGCTGCGCGAGCACTACGTCAGCGACTACCAGGTGAGCTGGCGCGATGCGCTGCGTGATATCCGCCTGGTACCGCTGCCGGACATCCACCAGGCCATCGTGGTGGCGGACGCCCTGGTCGGCGCCCAGCGCCCGCTGGACCGGCTGCTGGATGCGGTTGCGCGCAACACCAGCCTCTACCCGGAGCTGCCCGAGGATGACGATCAGGCCCGCGAGGCGCTGCGTCAGTCCCAGCGCTACCAGCTGGCGCTGGCCATCGAGCAGCCGTTCACGCCGATCAACCGGCTCGGCCAGGCGGACAACGACAACCCGTCGTCGCTCACCGAGATCAAGGTCGCCATCACCCAGCTTCGCGACTACCTGCGCGAGATCGAGGAGTCCAGCGATTCGGGCCGCAGCGCCTTCGTCAGCGTGCGCGACCGGCTCTCGCTGCGCGGCAGCGACCCCCTCGAGAACCTCAAGCGCATCGCCGACGACACGCCGGAGCCGGTAGGACGCATGCTGCACCAGCTGGCCGACCAGAGCTGGGAACTGATGATGGCCAGTGCCACCCGCCACCTGGAAAGCCTGTGGCTCGACGAAGTGGTCGCGCCCTACCAGGAGCGCCTGGCGGGCCGCTACCCGCTCGCCCCCGGGGCTTCCCGGGAGGTGGCGCTCAGCGACTTCGAGGACTTCTTCGCCCCCGGCGGCATCCTCGACACCTTCTACGAAGACAGCCTCAAGCCCTTCATCGAGGGGGCGCCGGAGTACCTGACCGACGCCGAGGGCAACTCGCTCTTGCGTGAAAGCCTCTACACCGCGGTGGACCAGGCCGAGCAGATTCGCCGCGCCTACTTCAGCCGCGACGGCGCGCTCGACGTGGAGTTCGCCCTGGAGCCGGTGAGCCTGAGCGCCAACAAGCGGCGCAGCGTCATCAGCGTCGATGGCCAGCTGATCGAGTACGCCCACAGCGCCAGCCAGCGGGTATCGATGATCTGGCCCAATTCCCTGCGCGGCGGCACTGAAAGCCGCATCACCCTGGTGCCGAGCGAGGTCAACCGCTCACCCAGAAGCGTCGCCCAGGACGGCGCCTGGGCGTGGTTTCGCCTGCTCGAGCAGGCCGATATCACCAGTGTGAGCGAGCGTGAGCTGGAGCTTCGCTTCAACGTGGATGGCGGCACCATGCGCTACCGGCTCTACGCCGGCGGCGCGCCCAACCCCTTTACCCGGCCCCTGGCGGCGGGCTTCCAACTGCCCTCCGCCCTCTACGCCGAGCGAGGTGGCCATGCTGACGCCATTTAAGAAGCTGTTCTCCCGCGCGGACAAGCCCGCCTCGCGCCATCGCCGCCAGCGTACCCGCCACTCGCGCCCGCTGCAGAAGGCCCGCGACGAGGACATCGACGGCTTCCTCGAGGCGGTGGTCCAGGCGGACGCCAAGGGCCAATCGCCCTGGGTACTGCGCGACGACACCGCGCTGCAGACGCTGCGCCGCGCGCTGGAGTTCACCGTACACCGCGGCCTCTGGCTGCAGCGCGACGACGGCCAGGTGGCCCACTGGCAGGGGCGGCTTCTGTCGCTGCGCCACGGCGAAGGCCCGCCCCTGGGCATGGTGCTGGCCTGCCGCCCGGACGACGAGGCCGCCTGGCAGATCCGCTTTTTCTTCATCAGCCGCGAGTGGAAGGGCAGCGGCCACGGCACGCGACTGCTGCGCGCCCTGCGCATCACCCTGAGCGGCGTGCCGCTGCAGACGCGCCTGCCAC
>NZ_JAMZBD010000271.1:0-4396 GCF_024158685.1 Halomonas sp. 707D4
CATCGCTTGCAAAGCGCCGCTCCAGGCGGCCGTCGTCGGCCAGCGCCTCGAGGCGCTCGAAGGTGCCGGTCGATTCGATGCGCCGCTCCAGCGCCATGGTGCGCACCCCGTGGACGAGGGGGAAGATGCCGCCCTTCTTGATGTCGATGCCGTGTTCGCGCTTCTTGAGCGAGCCGAACAGCGTCAAGGGCGTCGAGAAGCGCAGCGCCGCCCGGGCGAAATGGCTCAGCAGCAGCTCGTCGTCGGCGCAGCGGCGAAACAGCGCCGCCTGCACACGCTCGGCAAGGCTCGGGTTTCCGGCGACGGCGTGGGCATCGAGCATGATCGCGATCTTCATGAGGCTGTCGCCGTCGCGCAGTCGCGCCCAGCCCTCGATGCGCTCGCACCAGGTCGCGACACTGCCCACCCAGGCGGGGTTGGAGACCATGATGTCGCCGGGGCACGGCGGGTAGCCGAGCTCGATCAGCGTGCGGGTGAAGCCCTGCATCTGGGCGGGCGCGTCCTCCCACTCCACGCCATCGGCGAGGATCAGGGCGTTGTCCTGGTCGGTCTTGAGGATCTGCTCGCCGCGCCCTTCGCTGCCCATCACCACCAGGCAGCACTGGTTCTCCGGCGGGTCCTGCACGCTGAAGTGCCACGCCTTCTGAATGATGCGCCCGTTGATCGCGGCCAGAAGCTCCATGACGAAGCGCAGCTTCACGCCCTGGGCCATCAGCGCCTGGACGAGCTCCGGGGTGCGCCGGCTCGCCTGGGCGAGCGCCTCGAGATCGGCGGCCTTCTCGATCTGCAGGCCCACCACGTAGCTGCGGCTCGAGAAGTAGCTCAGCACGTCGGTGAGCTCGACGACGCCGTGAAGCGTGTCGCCTTCCATGACCACCACTCGCGCCACCCGCTGGCGGGTCATGGTGATCAGCGCCTCGAACAGGTACTGGTCGGGCGCCACCACCACCAGGGTGGTACGGGCAAGGCTTGCAAGCGGCGTCGTCGTGGGCTTGCCATCGAGCACGAGCGCCCCCAGCAGATCGGTCTTGGTGATCATGCCGAGCTGCCCGTCGGTGCGCACCAGCAGGCTATCGGCGTGATGGTCGAACAAGGTGGCCACCGCCGCCTGGATGTCCGCCTCGCCCTCGAGCACGATCGCCCCGCGCAGGCACTCGCTCACCCGGGCCAGCATGAACCCGGCCATGGTGACCCCGCCCGCCGCGCGGCGCTCGGTCAGAAGCCGCGCCTTGTGCGAGAGCGACTGGCGAAAGAAGCCTTCGAAATCCGGGTAGTCGCGGCACAGCGCCATGAACTCGGCGCCGGGGAGCACGTAGCAAAGCGTCTCCTGCTCCGCCTCGAAACGGTAGCGGCTCTTGCCGTTGAGCAGGCTGATCGCGCCGAACAGATCTCCCGCGGTGTAGTGGCCGATGCGCGCCTGCGCCTGGGGCAAGGTGGGGTCGAGCTCGGCGACTTCTCCGCGATGGATGATGAACACGCCATCGACGGCGTGCTGCATTTCCACGATGATGTCGCCGCTGTCGAAATAGGCCAGATCGAGAGCGCCGCGCACGCGCTCGCCGCCGGCTTCATCGAGCAGCGAAAAGGGCAATCTGGATAGATCGACCTCGATCATGAGTCACTCCGGTTGTTCATGCGACAACGTGCCGACCACGTGAAGGCCCTACTTTAAGCTATGAAGCAAAGGTCTAATCGACACGATTAAAAAACTATTTCCATCGGCTCTCGACACCCTAAACGCAGAACTACCGGACTAAAGTCTATAGACTCGGAGTTCTTTTAACGGTGCTTTTCATCTTTGTTATAAGTATCGAAAACAACTCTTTCAAAGTAGCAAATCCGCTTTCATAGCGAGCTATAGACTATCGTCCTATCGGGACAAAAGTCGTAGTCTTGTGGCTCAAAAAGATTAGTAAATAGAACGCCTTCGCTGTATAAATCCCTGTCTCTTTCGCATCGTCGTCGCCTGATACCAAAGTCGGGATTCTTTTTTTGCATTTATTGGCCAGTATTACTTCGAGTCCACTGAGGTAATATTGCCTTAGACCCCTGCCCGGCGCTTAAAAAGACAACAACAAGGGACATCGATGAACACTACGCCGCAAAGACAAGAGCCACGAGCACCATTAAAAAAAGCGACGTGTCAGGGGCACTTCCTGACAGGTCATCCGCATCGCGTCCACTTTCCAATCTTGAACAACATAAACGGAGAGCACCATCATGATGGCAGATGATAAATCCAATGCTGCTGCGTACTGGAAGGCCAACGTCCGCCTGATCTTCGGCTGTCTGGTCGTCTGGGCGTTCGTGTCCTACGGCTGCGCCATCCTGTTTCGCCCGCTGCTGGCGTCGATCTCCATCGGCGGCACGGACCTGGGCTTCTGGTTCGCTCAGCAAGGCTCGATTCTGACCTTCATCGCGTTGATCTTCTTCTACGCCTGGAGAATGAATCAGCTCGACAAGAAATACGGCCTGGGGGAGTAAGCCATGAGCCAGTTTGCCATCAACCTGCTGTTCGTCGGCGCCTCCTTCGCGCTCTACATCGGCATCGCGATATGGGCGCGAGCCGGCTCCACCAAGGAGTTCTACGTCGCCGGCGGCGGCGTTCACCCGATCACCAACGGCATGGCCACCGCCGCGGACTGGATGTCGGCGGCGTCGTTCATCTCCATGGCGGGCCTGATCGCCTCCGGCGGCTACGCCAACTCCACCTACCTGATGGGCTGGACCGGGGGCTTCGTGATCCTCGCCATGCTGCTCGCGCCTTATCTGCGCAAGTTCGGCAAGTTCACCGTGCCGGACTTCATCGGCGAACGCTTCTACAGCCCCACCGCCCGGGTGGTCGCGGTGGTGTGCCTGATCATCGCCTCGGTGACCTACGTCATCGGCCAGATGACCGGCGCCGGCGTCGCCTTCTCGCGCTTTCTGGAAGTGCCCAGCACCTGGGGTATCTGGATCGCGGCGCTGACCGTCTTCTTCTACGCGGTCCTCGGCGGCATGAAGGGCATCACCTACACCCAGGTGGCCCAGTACGTCGTGCTGATCGTGGCCTACACCATCCCGGCGGTGTTCATCGCCATGCAGCTCACCGGTAATCCGATCCCGATGTTCGGCATGTTCAGCACCCACTCGGAATCCGGCGTGCCGCTTTTGCAGAAGCTCGATGACGTGGTCGTGGCGCTGGGCTTCCAGGACTACACGGCGGATGTGGACAACAAGCTCAACATGCTGCTGTTCACGCTCTCCTTGATGATCGGTACCGCCGGCCTGCCCCACGTCATCATCCGCTTCTTCACCGTGCCGAAAGTGGCCGACGCGCGCTGGTCCGCAGGCTGGGCGCTGGTGTTCATCGCCCTTCTGTACCTGACAGCACCGGCAGTGGCCTCCATGGCGCGCCTCAACCTGATGACCACGGTGTACCCGGAGATGACCGGCCAGGTCGAGAATTACGAGGCGGCGGCCGCCGAACCGATCCTTTACGAGGATCGTCCCGACTGGTTCCGCACCTGGGAAGAGACGGGCCTGATCACCTTCAACGACCTCAACGACGACGGCCGCATCCAGTTCTACAACGACGCCAACGCCGGCTTCGAGGGCACGGCCACCGAGCGCGGCTGGGCAGGCAACGAACTGACCGTCAACAACGACATCCTGGTACTGGCCAACCCCGAGATCGCCAACCTGCCCGGCTGGGTCGTGGGTCTGATCGCGGCGGGCGGCATCGCGGCGGCGCTCTCCACCGCAGCAGGGCTTCTGCTGGCCATCTCCTCGGCGATCAGCCACGACCTGATCAAGAACACCATCAATCCCAACATCAGCGAGAAAAAGGAGATGCTGGCGGCGCGGATCTCGATGGGCGGGGCGATCTTGCTTGCCACCTATCTGGGGCTGAATCCGCCCGGGTTCGCGGCGCAGACCGTGGCACTGGCCTTCGGTATCGCGGCGGCGTCGCTGTTCCCGGTGTTGATGATGGGTATCTTCTCCACCCGCATGAACAGTGCCGGCGCAGTGTGCGGCATGCTGGCCGGTCTGATCTGCACGCTGCTGTACATCTTCACCTACCTTGGCTGGTTCTTCATTCCCGGCACCAACATGCTGCCGAACACGCCGGACAACTGGTTCATCGGCATCTCGCCGCTCTCCTTCGGCGCGGTAGGTGCGCTGATCAACTTCGCCGTGGCCTTCGCGGTGTCGAGCGTCACGGCACCGCCGCCGCGTGAAATCCAGGAGCTGGTGGAAAGCGTGCGCTACCCGAAAGGCGCTGGTGCCGCCATCGACCACTAGGTCATAATCCATGAAGACCCCTTGGGCCTTCAGCGCAACGAGCGGGCTTCCTCAGGGAAGCCCGTCTCGTTTAAACGCCTCTTTCGACCCTAACGAGCAGGAAATACCTTTA
>NZ_JAMZBD010000272.1:0-4384 GCF_024158685.1 Halomonas sp. 707D4
CGCCGGTATTGCCGCCCTGAAGGTGGCTTCGATAGAACACCACCAGGCACGCGGGGCCTTTTCGCGCGGCCCGCCAGTCGCGCAGCGTGGCCGCACCGTTTTGCGGGGCGTGGATCAACGCCGGCGGAATCACCCGCGGCTCGCGCCAGGCAGTGTTGGCAAACGCCGGCAGGCAGCGCGCGGCGATGAAGCGCAGAAGCTGCTCGGCGTTGTCCACCCCGCCTTCGCGAAGATAACGCCACACCCGGTAGGCGCCGTCGAATTCGATGCTGGAGGCACAAAGCAGCGCGTCGTCCGGCGCGTCGCAGCCGGGCACGAGGATCAGGTGGCGCGCGGGGTCCGCCGCCGCCCAGGCCCGCAGGCGCTCGACCCCGTACTGCCAGTAGCCCTGGCCGCCGAGCAGCGACACCACGACCAGGCGCGCGTGGTCGAGCACCTTGTGCTCGTAGAGATCGAAGGCCGCGGGCTTGGCCAGGTTCATCCAGTTGGCCAGGCGCAGGCTCGGGTAGGCGTCTCCCAGCCGCTCACGGGCGCTCGCCAGCGCCGAGAGGTTGCTGTCGGCGGCGGAGAGAATCACGACTTCGGCAGGGCTCTGCTGCAGATCGACGATGCCCTCGTCGTCGACGAGGCCTCCGGGCTTGGCGGCGAACAGGTGCATCAGGCTGGCGCGACTTCCGCGTGGGAAAGCGCCTCGCGCAGCGCGTCACGGTCGAGGTGGCGGCCGATGAACACCAGCTGGGTCTGGCGCGGTTCCTCTGCGACCCACAGGCGATCGAAGTAGCCTTCCAGGCGTTTGCCCACCGCCTGCACCACCCGGCGCATGGGCTTGCCGGGCACGGCGGCGAAGCCCTTGGCGCGGTAGAGGTGCTGGGTGTCGAGGATCGTCTGCAGCGCGCTTTCCAGGGCCTTGACGTCCACCTCGCCTAGCGTCACCACGCAGGCGTCGAAGTGGTCGTGGGCGTGATCGTGATGAGCGCCTTCGGCGTGGTGCTTGTCGTGGTGGTTGGCGATCGCGTCGATCCCCTCCTCGCTCGCCGCACCAATGACCATCAGCGCCTCGAGCCGGGCGACGTCGTCGGCCAGGCCGGCATCGACGAACAGCGTCTTCACCGAGGCAGGCACCTTCGCCGCCACGACCGCCTCGACGCGCCGCTTGTCATCAATGCTCAGAAGGTCGGTCTTGCTGACCAGCACCAGGTCCGCCGCGCTCAGCTGGTCGTCGAGAAGCTCCTGCAGGCTCGGGTCGTGGTCAAGGCTCTCATCCAAAAGGCGCTGGGCGGCCACGCGCGCCTCGTCATGGGCGAAGCGCCCGGCGGCCACGGCGGGGCCGTCGATCATGGTGATGATCGCATCCACCGTGCAGTGCCTTCGCACTTCCGGCCAGTTGAAGGCCTGCACCAGGGGCTTGGGCAGCGCCAGCCCGCTGGTCTCGATCAGGATGTGGTCGATGCGCTCGCGCCGGGCGACGAGCTTTTTCATCACCGGCAGAAACTCCTCCTCCACGGTGCAGCAGATGCAGCCGTTGGCGAGCTCGAAAATGCCGTCGTCGTCGCTTGCCGCCTCGCCCTCTTCGCACGCCAGCGCGCAGCTTCGCAGAAGGCTCGAGTCGATGTCCTGCTCGCCGAACTCGTTGACGATCACGGCGATGCGCTTGCCGGTCATCTGGCGCAGGATACCGGCCAGCAGCGTGGTCTTGCCGCTGCCGAGAAACCCGGTGACGACGGTGGCGGGAATCTTGCTGAGCTGTACGTTACCGGGCTGCATGATCAAAAACCTCGCAGGAAGATGCTTTGCAAACCGCCGGGCGCGCGAACAGCGCCGCCACGGCGTCGGGGTTGTCGGGGAAGAAAAGGTGCAGGTAGGTGGCGGTCAGGCGCCGTTCGCGGTAGATCGCCTCCCCCGGCGCCGGGTGGCGCTGGCGGCGGCCAAAACCGATCGGTTCCGGGGTGACCTCGGCCATCGAGCGGTGATGGGCGTGGCCGCGAATCTCGCCTTCCGGCAGCACCGCCGTCTGCATGCCCTGGCAGCCGCGCCGCCCGCGCATTGCACCGTGGCCGGCCAGAAGCCCGAGCATGGCGCGGCACCGATCGTCATGGTCGGTCAGCGTCTCCAGGCTGTAGAGCAGCCCGCCGCACTCGGCGAGAATCGGCTTGCCGGCCTCGAAGAAGGCGCGGATGGCGGCGGTCATCGCGCGGTTGCTCGAAAGCGCCTCACCGTGAAGCTCCGGGTAGCCGCCGGGCAGCCAGAGCGCGTCGCACTCAGGCAAACTGCTATCCGACAGCGGCGAGAAGAACGCAAGCCTCGCGCCCAGCGCCTCGAGCAGATCGAGATTCGCCTGGTAGATGAAGCTGAAGGCGGCGTCGCGCGCCACGCCCACGGTATGCCCGGCAAGCGCCCTTGCAGGTACCAGCGGCGCGTCCTGCGGCGCCGTAAAGCCCACCGGTTCGAGCGCCTCAAGCGCCTCTAGAAACCCGGCGGCGTCCAGCGCGTCGGCGCCGGCCTCGAAGCGCATCTCCAGTTCATTCTTGATTTCATCCGCCTGCACCAGCCCCAGGTGGCGCTCGGGCAGCGTGAGCGCCGGGTCCCGGGGCAGGGTCGCCAGAAGCGGTATGTGCGCGGGAAGCGCGCCCTCGATCAGTTCCCGGTGGCGGGCGGTGGCGCAGCTGTTGGCGATCAAACCGGCGAAGCGGATGTCGGCTCTATGTCCGGCGAGCCCCGCCATCACCGCACCTGCGGTCTGGGCCATGCCCTTGACGTCCATGACTACCGCCAGGGGAATGTCGAACAGCGCGGCAAGATCCGCGCTCGAAGGCTCGCCATCGTGAAGGCCCATCGCGCCTTCGACCAGGATCAGGTCGGCATCGACCGCGGCCTCATAAAAGCGCTGGCGGCAGTAGGCTTCGCCCGCCATCCAGAGATCCAGCGGCTCCACCGGGGCGCCGCTCGCCTGGGCGAGAATCTGCGGGTCCAGGTAGTCCGGGCCGGTCTTGAACACGCGCACCCGCTTGCCCCGGCGCTTCAGGAGCCTGGCAAGCGCGGCGGTCACGGTGGTCTTGCCCTGGCCGGATGCCGGGGCGGCGATGAAGAGCGCCGGGCAAGAAGCGGTGGCCATCAGTACTCGATTCCCTTTTGCGCCTTGACGCCTGCGCGGAAGGCGTGGCGCTCGTCGTTGACGGCGCTGATGGTATCGGCGATCTCCTGAAGCGGGGTGGCCATGGTGCGCCCGGTGATGATCACGTTCTGGTGCGCCGGGCGCTTTTTCAGCGCCTCGACTATTGGTGCCACGTCGAGATAGCCGTACTTGAACATGTAGCTCATCTCGTCGAGCACGATGATGTCGATGGCCGGGTTCTCCAGAAGACCCTTCGCTACCGCCCAGGCGGCCTCGGCGGCTTCGACATCGCGCTCGCGGTCCTGGGTTTCCCAGGTGAAGCCCTGGCCCATGATGTGCCACTCAAGGCGCGGGTGGTCGCGAAAAAACAGGTACTCGCCGGTTTCACGCCGGCCCTTGATGAACTGCACCACCGCGCCTTGTTGGCCGTGGCCGAGCGAACGGGCGAGCGTGCCGAGTGCGGAGCTGCTCTTGCCCTTGCCGTTGCCTTTGAGAAGGATCAGCACGCCGCGCTCCACGGTCGCCTGGCTGATGCGCTCGTCGACGACCGCTTTCTTGCGCTGCATGCGGTTTTGGTGGTGCTCATCGCTCATGGGAACTCCTCGAAGGGCAGAATCTGGTAGTGGGCATGAAGCTCCCGGGCGAGCCGTGGGCCCTGGCCGCGCTTGACGCGGCTCTGTTCGATATCGAGCAGGTGGCACTCGCCAAGCGGCGCCAGGCCCGCAAGCGACTCGCGGGTGCGCCCGTCGGTAATCAGGTAAGTGCGAATATCGAGCGCGGGCTCCCGGCGCTGCCACCGGCGCACCTGGCCGGCCGCCTCGCTCACCATGCGGTACAGCGGCGTACCGCCGCCGGCGCCGGCGGTGTCCAGCACCGCCGCGAGGCTCTTCGGCGCGCGCTGGCGCGAAAGCAGCGGCGTCACTGCATCGTTGCCAAAGCCGTAAACGGCGAGCTGTTCACGGGCGATATACGCCCGATGGGCCAGCGCCTCGACGAAGCCCTTGGCGCGGCCCAGAAGCCGCCCACCGAGCGTCGAGCCGGAGGTGTCCAGCAGCACCAGATGAAGCCGCGCCGCGCCGGTGCGCACCGGGCGAAAGCGAAGCGTTTGCCAGGGCTGCTGGCCGCGGTTGGCGGTGATCGTCGCGAAGACGTCCAGCCTTTGCGCGGGGCTTGGCAGGCGCTTGAGCCGGCCACGCCCCGGCGCGTGGCCCTGGAGTGCGCCGCCGGGCGACGCTTCGCTGGGCGACACCTCGCCGGCACGCGGCGCTCTCC
>NZ_JAMZBD010000273.1:0-4369 GCF_024158685.1 Halomonas sp. 707D4
GAGATAGCTCGAAAGCCCTGTCTCACCAGCCTGCCAGGCGAGCATCTTGCGCTGCCACACCGCGCGGTCGTCGATGGTGCCGTCGGCGCGCAGCCGGTTGAACAGGCTGTCGCAGGCATTGGGCTGCGAGCCGCCGGTCAGCCACAGCTCGCGTCCCGCCGCGCGGGCATCGCTTGGCGAACGGTCGAGCAGGGCGCTGTAGTAGTAGCACTGGCGGGCGGTGCCGTCCGGCACACCGTCGGCCACGGCGAGCAGGTCATCAAAACGGCCGGCGTAGCCGTAGTTGGCGATCGCCTGGCCGCGTATCCACTCCGAGAGCGGCGAGTCGCGGTAGCGGTCGATGAACGCCTGGATGCGCTGGGCGGAAACGTTCGGGAGCTGGCCGCGCAGGCGATGGTACTCCACGTAGCCCCCCAGCACGTGGTCGTTGACCACGCGCTCGTCGACGCGTTGCCACTGCTGGTCGCGGGCGGCTTGAAGGGCGTCGCGCATCTGGGCGTCGGTGGCCGCCTCCGCGTGGCTGGACAGACCGACGATCGCCGCGGCGCACAGCGTACGAAGGCGAAAACGAACTCGCAAAACCGGCATGGCTTCCTCTCTTGCCTGGTGAGCTGACTGCTGAAATAGGGGTGAAGCGATAAAATAGGGGGTGAAGCGACTATAGTGGACTATAACGACAAACGCCGCGCGCACAATCCCTCCCCGAGCGATCGGCCTCGCCTCGATGTCCCGATGCCACTCATTTGCTTGAAATCTTTCGGCCTAGCCCCATATTGACTGCACACGAGACACCGCGCCTTTTCTAGAGCGCACCGGATATCCAGTGATTGGCAATTGAGGGCTACGCATGAGCACCGCCACCCACGAAGAGACGCTTGGTTTTCAAACCGAAGTCAAGCAGCTTCTCAACCTGATGATCAACTCCCTGTACTCCAACCGGGAAATCTTCCTGCGCGAGCTGATCTCCAACGCCGCCGACGCCTGCGACAAGCTGCGCTACGCCGCGCTCGACAACGACGCGCTGTATGAAGGCGACAGCGACCTGCGCATCGAGATCGAGCACGACGCCAAGGCCAACACGGTGACGCTGCGCGACAACGGCATCGGCATGAACCGCGAGGACGTGATTGCCAACCTGGGCACCATCGCCCGCTCCGGCACCGCCGAGTTCATGCAGCAGCTCACCGGCGAGCAGCAGAAGGACGCCAAGCTGATCGGCCAGTTCGGCGTCGGCTTCTACTCCGGCTTCATCGTCGCCGACGAAGTCACCGTGCGCACCCGCAAGGCCGGCACCAGCGCTCAGGACGGCGTCGAGTGGCGCTCCAGGGGCGAGGGCGAGTTCAGCGTCGCCGACATCGAGCGCGACAAGCACGGCACCGAGATCATCCTGCACCTCAAGGACGACGCCAAGGAGTTCGCCGACGAGTACCGCCTGCAGGGGCTGGTGCGCAAGTACTCGGATCACATCGAAGTGCCGGTACGCATGCCCAAGGTCGAGACCGCCAAGGACGACGACGGCAACGAGATCGAAGGCAGCGAAGTCACCACCTGGGAGACCATCAACGAAGCCACCGCCCTGTGGGTGCGGCCGAAGTCCGAGGTCTCGGAGGAGGAGTACAAGGCGTTCTACAAGCACGTCGCCCACGACTTCAGCGATCCGCTGACCTGGAGTCACAACAAGGTCGAAGGCAAGCTCGAGTACACCAGCCTGCTCTACGTGCCCGGCCGTGCGCCCTTCGACATGTTCGAGCGCGACGGCGCCCGTGGCGTGAAGCTCTACGTGCAGCGCGTGTTCATCATGGACGACGCCGAGCAGTTCCTGCCGCTCTATCTGCGCTTCATCAAGGGCGTGCTCGACACGCGCGATCTGTCGCTCAACGTCTCGCGCGAGATCCTCCAGCAGGACCCGAAGGTCGAGAAGATCAAGGGCGCGCTGACCAAGCGGGCGCTGGACATGCTCAAGAAGCTCTCCAAGGACGACGAGCAGTACAAGGCGTTCTGGAATACCTTCGGAAGCGTGCTGAAGGAAGGCCCCGGCGAAGACCCGGCCAACCGCGAGAAGATCGCCGAGCTTTTGCGCTTTGCTTCCACCCATACCGATACCGCCGCCCAGGAGCAGTCGCTGGCCGGCTACATCGAGCGCATGAAGGAAGGCCAGCAGAAGATCTACTACGTGGTGGCGGACAGCTTCAACGCGGCGAAGAACAGCCCCCACCTGGAGATCTTCCGCAAGAAGGGCATCGAGGTGCTGCTGCTCTCCGATCGCATCGACGAATGGCTGATGACCCACCTCACCGAGTTCGACGGCAAGACGTTCGCCGACGTGGCCAAGGGCGAACTCGATCTCGGCGACGTCGAGAACGAGGAGGAGAAGAAGGCCCAGGAGGAGACCGCCAAGGCCAAGGAGGAGCTGGTCAAGCGCGTGAAGGAGGCGCTCGGTGACGGCGTGCAGGACGTCAAGATCACCCATCGCCTGACCGACTCGCCCGCCTGCGTGGTGCTGCCGGAGCACGAGATGGGCTACCAGATGCGCCGCATCATGGAAGCCGCCGGCCAGCCGCTGCCGGAGGTCAAGCCGATTCTCGAGCTCAACCCGGAGCACGCGCTGGTCGATCGCCTGGAGGCGAGCGACGGTGATCGCTTCGGCCAGCTGGCGCATATCCTGCTCGACCAGGCGATCATCGCCGAGGGCGGCCACCTGGACGACCCGGCGGCCTACGTCAAGCGCCTCAACAGCGTGCTGACCGCCTGAACGTGATGCGTTGATACCACGGCCCGCCGGCCTGCCGGCTGGCCGTTTTCGTTGGCGAGTGTCAAAACCGCCGGTGGCGTCCTCGTGCGCCACGCCATTGATGGTAAAGTAGCCGCCATCGTCCAGAGACTCAGGAAAACACCATGGCCTTGGAGCAGAGCAACGTCGCCGTTCTCGGTGGAGGGAGCTTCGGTACCGCGCTTGCCAGCATCGCCGCCGACAACGGCGCGACGGTGCGTCAATGGATGCGCGACCACGCGCTGGTCGAGCAGATCAATCGGGAGCGACGCAACGGCCGCTACCTGCCGGACTACGCGATCAACGAACGTGTCGAGGCCACCACCGATATCCGCCACGCGGTGGAGGGCGCGGCCATCGTGCTGGTGGCGATTCCCTCGAAGGCGTTTCGCCAGGTGGTCGAGCAGGCAAAGCCCTGGCTTTCGCCGCAGCAGATCCTGGTCAGCACCACCAAGGGCATCGAGCAGGAGGGCTTTCTGCTCATGAGCCAGGTGCTCGATGAGGTCACCGGCTTCGATCATGTCGGCGTGATCGCCGGCCCCAATCTCGCCTCCGAGATCGCCGACAAGCAGCTCACCGCCACGGTAATCGCCAGTGCCGACCCCGACACCCGTACCCGGGTGCAGAAGGCGCTGGGGTGCAGCTACTTTCGCGTCTACGCCAGCGACGACCGCCACGGGGTAGAGCTTGGCGGGGCGCTCAAGAACATCTACGCCATCTCCGCCGGCATGGCGGCCGCCCTCGGCATGGGCGAGAACACTCGCAGCATGCTGATGACCCGGGCGCTGGCCGAGATGGGCCGCTTCGCCGTCGCCCAGGGCGCCAACCCGATGACCTTTCTGGGACTGGCCGGCGTGGGGGACTTGATCGTCACCTGTTCGTCGAAGCTTTCGCGCAACTACCGGGTCGGCTACGCCATGGGCGAGGGGCGAAGCCTCGACGAGGCCGTCGAGGCCCTCGGTCAGGTGGCGGAAGGGGTCAATACCGTCCGGCTCGTGTGCGACAAGGCGCGAGAGATGAACGTCTACATGCCGCTCGCCGAAGGCTTGAAGAAGGTGCTGTTCGAAGGCGTGGCCGCCAAGGAGATGGCCGGGCTCTTGATGGCGGGCGAGCAGAGCAGCGATGTCGAGTTCGTGCTGCCCCGGGAGGCGGTCCTCAAGGCGCATCGAGGCGAAAAGGTGCGCCATGACTAGCGCCTCGAGACTTGTGATCATGCGCCACGGCGAAGCCGGCCCCGGCCGGGTGGATGCGACGCGCACCCTGACCCCGCGCGGCGAGCGCGAAGCGGCGCGCATGGGCGAGTGGCTCGCCATCGACTATCGGCACACGCCGCTTGCGCTCTACGCAAGCCCCTTCGTGCGCGCCCAGCAGACCGCGACGCTGGTCGGCCAGGCGCTGGGGCAGCCGGTGCGTACCCTCGAGGGCATCACGCCGGACGATGATCCGCAGGCGGTGTGCGACTGGCTGCTCGAACAGCAGGAGGGCTGCATCGTGCTGGTCAGCCACATGCCGCTGGTGGGAATGCTGACCGGGCGGCTGGTGGACGGGGCGCGAAGCCCGGGGGTGGGGTTTGCGACCGCGGCGGTCGCCGAGCTCGAC
>NZ_JAMZBD010000274.1:0-4325 GCF_024158685.1 Halomonas sp. 707D4
ACCCGCCCCTGCTCGACGATCGTGATCGGCGCCAGCCGCCAGTCGTCTGTATCCTGCGCCAGCGCCCGGATGAACGCCTGCAGAAACGGCGCGCTGTTACGCTGCACCGCCAGCGCAGAGAGGCCGTCGACGATGACGATGGCGAGCCTTTTGGGCTCGACGCTTTCGGCGCACTTTTCGAGCGCTTCGCGCGAGGCCTCGTTCAACCGACGGCCGTAGTCCGGGCGCTGCAGGTAGATGGCACGCTCCTCGGCGCGGCTCTTGAGCGCGATCGGCGCGGCGTCAAGATCGAGCGCTTGCGTCAGCGCCTCGCGAAGCGCGTCGATGTCCAGCGGGCAGTGCACCGCATCCTGGGCGCGGGCGTGGGCGAGCTGGAACGCCAGCAGCTTGTCGGTGGGCAGGCTGACGCCGGCGCGACCCAGGCCGATGCGCGCGTCGGTGAAGGCGCGAAGCGCCGCCCAGGGGTTCTCGACCACGCCGTGGGTCTGCGGCATCGTCGGTGCTGGTGCTGGATCACGCTTCATGGCTCGCCTCCCCGGGGAGTTGACGCAAGCTCCGGGCGAAGGCCGCCGGCACGCGATCGCTCAAGCGATGGGTGTCGACGTCCGCGAAGATCTGCATGCGCGCAAGCCACTGCTCGAACTCGGGGGCGGCCTTGAGCCCCAGCGCGCGGCGGGCGTAGAGCGCATCGTGAAACGAGGTGGTCTGGTAGTTGAGCATGATGTCGTCGGAGCCGGGAATCCCCATCACGAAGTTGCAGCCGGCCACGCCCAGGAGCGTGAGCAGGTTGTCCATGTCGTTCTGGTCGGCCTGGGCGTGGTTCGTGTAGCAGACGTCGCACCCCATGGGCACGCCCAGAAGCTTGCCGCAGAAGTGGTCCTCGAGCCCGGCGCGGGTGATCTCCTTGCCATCGAACAGGTACTCCGGGCCGATGAAGCCGACCACGGTATTGACCAGCAGCGGGTCGAACTTGCGCGCCACCGCGTAGGCGCGCGCCTCGCAGGTCTGCTGGTCGAGCCCGTGGTGGGCATCAGAAGAGAGCGCGC
Organism: Halomonas sp. 707D4; assembly: GCF_024158685.1. Taxonomy (NCBI): domain Bacteria; kingdom Pseudomonadati; phylum Pseudomonadota; class Gammaproteobacteria; order Oceanospirillales; family Halomonadaceae; genus Halomonas; species Halomonas sp. 707D4. The sequence continues at coordinate 1,047 of NZ_JAMZBD010000274.1, forward strand.
TGCCCTGGCCGGTCTCGAAGTACATGACGTTTTGCCCGACGGTGCCGCGCCCGAGCGACTGCGCCGCCGCCTCGGCCTCGGCGAGGGTCGCCAGGTCGAAGCCGAAGCTTCGATTGGTCGCCTCGGTGCCGCCGATCGACTGGAACACCAGATCCACCGGGGCGCCCTGCTCGATCGCCTCCAGCGTGTTAGTGACGTGGGTGAGCACGCAGGACTGGGTGGGAATCTCGTACTTCTGGATCACCTCGTCCATCAGGCGCATCAGCTTGATGCTCTGGGCGACGTTGTCGGTGGCCGGGTTGATGCCGATCACCGCGTCGCCGCTGCCGTACAGAAGCCCGTCGAGAATGCTCGCGGCGATGCCGGTGACGTCGTCGGTCGGGTGGTTGGGCTGAAGCCGCGTGGAGAGCCGGCCTTCCAGGCCGAGAGTGTTGCGAAAGGCAGTGACCACGCGGCACTTCTTCGCCACCAGGATCAAATCCTGATTGCGCATCAGCTTGCTCACCGCCGCGGCCATTTCCGGGGTGATGCCGGCGCGAACCCTCGACAGCATCTCCGGCGTTGCCTGGTCCGAGAGCAGCCAGTTGCGAAAATCGCCCACCGTGAGATGGCGAATCGGCGCGAAGGCCGCCGCGTCGTGATCGTCGATGATCAGCCGTGTGATCTCGTCCTCTTCGTAAGGAATCAGGGCCTCGTTCAGAAAGGTGGTCAGCGGCAATTGTGCCAGCACCATCTGCGCGACCACGCGCTGCTCGGCGCTTTCGGCGATCACGCCGGCCAGGGCGTCGCCGGAGCGGGCAGGCGACGCCTTGGCCATCAGCTCGCCAAGCCCTTGGAAACGGTAGCTCTTGCTGCCTACCCGGGTACGGTACGTCGTGCTCATCGATCGGCCCTCCTCACACGGACTCGCCAGGCGCGAATGCTCCTTTCACCTTAGCGCCTGGCGCCGCATTCCGGTATCGCGTTTCGGCAAGAGCCGCCGCTACCGACGTCGGGTCGTCAGCCAGCGCCGGGCGAACTGATCGGCGGTGAGGGGGCGGTCGAAGAGATATCCCTGACCCTGGGTACACCCCATCGCGATCAGGGGGGCGATCTGCTCGGTGCGCTCGATGCCTTCGGCGATGGTGGCAAGCCCGAGGGTATGGGCCATGGCGATGATGGTGGCGACGATCACGCGGTCGTTCTCGCTGGTGAGCATGTCGCGAATGAAGGAGATATCGATCTTGATCTTGTCCACGGCAAAGCGCTTGAGGTAGGCAAGCGACGAGTAGCCGGTGCCGAAGTCGTCGATGGCAAGCCCCATGCCCTGCTTCTTGCAGTGCCGGGTCGTGGCGACGGCCTGTTCCGGGTTGACCATGACACCGCTTTCGGTCAGCTCCAGGCTGAGCGCCGAGGGCGGGATGGCATAGGCGGTGCAGTTCTCGAACAGCGCCTCGATCAGGTCGTTGTCATCGAACTGATCCGCCGCCACGTTGATCGCCAACTGCCCGGTGAGTTCGAGGCCCTGGGCATGCCAGGCGGCCAGTTGCCGGCAGGCCTTCTCGATCACGCAGCGGCCGAGCGCCACCATCATGCCGCGCTCTTCGGCGAGCGGAATGAACTCGCCGGGCGAGACATGGCCGAGCTCGTCGTCGTGCCAGCGGGCCAGCGCCTCGGCGCCGATCAGCGCGCCGGTTCGCAGGTCGACCTGGGGCTGGTAGTGCAGCTCGAGACGCTTCTCGGCGATGGCGCTTCCCAGCCGCTTGGCCATGTGGAGCTTCTCGCGCAGCCTCTGCTCCATCCAGGGTTCGAACAGGCTCACGCTCAGCGGCTGACGCTTGGTCTGGTACATGGCGATATCGGCGTACCGGAGCAGCCGGGGCGCCGTGCTCGCCTGGTCCGGGTAGAGTGACACTCCGACGCCTGCACTCATCTCCGCCGAGTGCTGCTCGATCACGATGGGCGGGACAAGTGACGCCTGCAGGCGCGCCGCCAGCGCAAGCGCCGCCTCCTGGCCCATGCCGCAGGCCAGGACCACGAACTCGTCGCCGCCCAGGCGCGCCAGGTAGTGCTCTTCACCCAGTACCTCGCCAAAACGGCGAGCCACCTCCTGCAGCACCCGATCACCCACATAGTGGCCGGCGGTGTCGTTCACTTCCTTGAAGTGATTGAGTCCCAGCAGCAAAAGCGCCAGGGGTGTGCTGGGCGTTGCATCGACATGCCGCGTCAGGTGGCGCATGAGCGCCGCCCGATTGGGCAGCCGCGTGCCTTCATCGCGATAGGCAAGCTCGCGGATACGCGCCTCGTCCTGCTGGCGCCAAAGCTCGGCCCCGACGCGCGCGGCGAAGATCTGCAGCACCGCGCGGGCGATGCGGGTCTGGGTCAAGGGCTTCTCGAACATCACGCCGACGACGCCGATCGGATTGCCCCGGGCGTCGTCCAGGCGGCGGCCGATATAGCCATTTACCCAGTCCAGCGTCCCCTCGGTCTCCGCCGGCATCTGGATATGGGCGCCTTTGAGTACCACGCACTCCCGCTCCCTGACGACCTTTTCGCAGGGGACGCTGGCAAGGCGATAACGCACGCCGGGCTGGCGTTCACCGCGCACGTGCAGCGAGACCATCGACGCGATCCCCGGATCGTGTTCGTCGAGCATGGCGATGAACCCGATCTCGGCGGCGAGCGCGTCAGCCATGTGCGCGGTCAGTCGGGACAGAAAGGCTTCGCCGTGATCGGCGGAAACCGCCGTGGCAACCTGGGTGACCGCGTGCTGGATACGCTGCTCTGTCTGGCGGCGCACCAGGCTGTCGAGGCCGAAAGCGATATCGTTGGCCAACTCGCCCAGCACCTCGCGCTCGCGCTCGGAAATGCCCTCCTCCTGGGCGTGGTAGCAGCTGAGCACGCCCAGCGGCTGCCCGCGGAACATCAGCGGAAGCGCAATGAAGGTCTTCACCCCCAGCATCAGGAGCGTCTGCTTGAGGGACGCGCTGACGCCACGGGCATCCTGTTTCCGGCCAAGGATGACGGGTTCGCCTTGCTCGAACGCCGCGCGTGCCAGCATGCGGCTGTAGCGCTTGATCATCAGCTGGCGCGGGCTGAACCAGGCGATCTCCTCGCCATCGCAATCAGACATCGCCTTCACCTTGAGCGAATCGGCCTGGCCTGGCTCGCCGGGCCGGCTGATCCAGGCGGCGGCGTAACCGCCGGTCTCGACGGCGACGTCGCAGCAGCCTTGCATCAGCGCGATTTCGTCCTGGGCGTTGACGACCGCCTCGCCGCTTTCGCTCAACAGCCGCAACA
>NZ_JAMZBD010000275.1:0-4296 GCF_024158685.1 Halomonas sp. 707D4
GCCTGGGTGTCCCGTTCGAACCGCGCCTCCAGGGCGGCGTCGAAGCGCAGATGCCAGCGGCGCTTCTCGAGCGCCAGGTCGATTCCCTTGAGCAGAAAGTCACTGGTCATCGGCCCCTCGGTGGTGACCTCTGGGCGCATCGGTGACACCCAGGCACAGGTTATATCAGGCGTCTCGAACAGCGACGGGCATGGCCGTAATATAACCGCTCGATCGCGCCCTGGCCTTTAGCAAAGAGTCTAGTCCAGGCGCTTTACCTGCAAGTGAAGACTCACCAGTGAGATCGAAGGTCAGTACTCGAGCTCCAGGCGCCTTTGCACTCAGCACTGCTGGCGATCGACCCCGTGACGCAGGCGCAGATAGCCGCGCAGGCGCCTGGCCAGCACGTCGACGCCGATGTTGATCAGCGCGGTGATCAGGATCAGGACCATCGCACGATCGAAGCGCATCTCCTGGATCGCGCTGTCGACGAAGAAGCCGAGCGTGGCGATCCCGAGGATCCCCAGGATCGCCGTCTCGCGCAGGATGATCTCCCAGCGGTAGAACAGAAGCGCCAGAAACGGGCCGTAAAGGCGCGGCACCATCTCGAAGGCGTAGCGGTTCATCCCCTGCGGCGCGTCCTGCCTGAGCGTGATTTCGTTGCTGCGCCGCCCCACCAGGTGGGCGATGATGCCGCCGTTGTGCAGCGCCAGCGCCACCACCGCCGGCAGCATGGAGGGCCCCCAAAGCTGGAGCAGGATGAACGCCAGCATGTACTCCGGCGTCGAGCGCATCACCACCAGTACCACATGGCCGGCCATGCCCCCGGCGCGACGGGTGAAGTGGCGCGAGATCAGCGGGAAAAGCGCCAGCGCCAGCGCCCCGGTCGCCACCAGCGCGATCTGGGTCAGCAAGAGCGTATTCCAGATGCCCGGCAGCGCCTGTTGGACGAACAGCTGGCCGAACCACTCCCACAGCGCCTCCAGCCCCTCGCCTCGCCTCAATGGCGCGGGCACGATGTCCTCGGTGAAGAACCGCGTCACGTTCGACCACATGATCGGAAGCCCGGTGCCCAGCAGAAATGGCGCCGCCGCGAGGTAGAGCGGCAGGATCTTCGGGCGCACCCACCACCGGAGCGTGCCGATCAGCAGATAGAACATCAGAAGCAGCGCCCCGACCGTCGGGTAGTGCCCCTGGGCGAAGGCCGCCATCAGGTGGTAGCCGATGGTCGGCATGCCGACGAAGCCCAGCACCGCGCTGGAGCGCAGCCCGCACTCCAGCCGGTAGGCGGTATAGCTCACCAGGTGCGGCCAGGCCTGGCTGACCCGCGCGTAGACCAGCGCCGACAGCCGCCCGGCTCCACGCGGCAGCACCTGCCCGGGCAGCGGATCGGTTTCATCCAGAATCTCCGCGTACACCTTGGCGAAGATCCCCGCGTAGGGGATGGCGATCGCCAGCACCCCGGTGACCGGGTGCAGGCCGAAGCTCTGTAGAAAGATCAGCGCCCAGAACAGCTCGTGAATGGCGCGAATGAAGGCGCAGAAGGTGCGCACCCACCAGCGGTGGAAACAGAGCGCCAGCGCCATGCCCGCAAGCGCGCCGACCCCGACGCCGACGAAGGCGAACGCCACGGTGCGCAGAAGCGCCTCGCCGAGGGAATCGACGCTGGTGAAATCCGGCTGGATGAGTCCCAGAAAGAGCTGGCCAAGCGAGCGCCAGGGGTCGTGGGCGCTGATCTCGAAGTCGCCGAGTAGCAGGCAGACGAGTGCCAGCAGGACGAGCCCGAGCGTGACGCGGGTAGTGGCGCGAAGCGGCATCAGTAGAGATCCTGAAGCGCGGCGGCGGTGAGCGTCTCGCTGGGTGCGTCGAGCACGATGGCGCCGTCCTTGAGCCCGACGATGCGGGTGCAGAAGGAAAGCGCCAGCTCCAGATCGTGCATCGCCAGCACCGTGCGCGGGTAGCGTCCAGTGAGCTTTGCCATCACCGCGCTCGCCTGGGGGCCGTCGAGGGCAGAGACCGGCTCGTCGGCAAGGAGCAGATCGCCCTGCTGATAGAGCACCCGCGCTGCCGCCACCCGCTGGCGCTGCCCGCCGGAGAGCTCGCCGCAGGGCGTCCAGCGTTTCTCGGCGATGCCTACGTCCTCCAGGAGAGCTGTGATCTCGTCGATGTCGCGCCGCCAGGGCCTGGCGAGCGTTGCCAGGTTGCGCCACCAACGGTGGCGGTCGAGCCGCCCCATGTAGACGTTGTGGAACACCGAGAGCGTATCCACCAGCCCCAGCGCCTGGGGCATCAGCGCCACCGGCTGCTCGCGCCAGTGATCGAACATCAAGGAGAGCAGCGTCGACTTGCCCGCCCCGCTCTTGCCGATCAGCGCCACGTGCTCGCCCTCGTCCACCGAGAGCGACAGCGGCCCGAGCACCCGCGTGGCGCCGTAGTGCGCCTCGGCGTCCGTCAGCGTAAAGCGAGTCACCGTCAGAGCAGATCCAGCGAGATGGCCACGTCACGCACCGGCTCGAAATCCTCGTTGGAAGCCGGAATGAAGCCCGAGCGCGGGAAGCTCGCCAAAAGTTCCGGGTCGTCCATGTCCAGCAGCGCCTGCTGCAGGCGTTCGGTGAAGCCTTCGCCGAAGCGCTCGTCGACGTCGCCGCGCACGGTCCAGTGGTAGTCCGGGTAGGTCGGCGACTCCCAGATCACCTGGACGCGCTCCGGGTCGACGTTGCCCTGCTCCACTTCGTTCTCCCAGGCGGTGTAGCTCAGAACCCCGGCCTGGTAGGCACCGGACTGCACCAGCGACACGGTGCGGCTGTGATTGCCGCTGAAGCCGACGCGCGCGAAGAGCTCCTCCGGCGAGGCACCGAGATCGCGGGTCAGAAAGTACTCCGGCAGCAGCCGCCCGGAGGTCGAGCTCTGCGAGCCGAAAGTGAAGGTCAGGCCCTTGAGCGCCTCCGGGGCGGTGTCGGATTCGACCGGCTCGATGCCGGTGGAGGCGTTGGCGATGAAGTAGCTCTTGTACTCCGGGTCCTCGATGCCCTGGGCGATCGCTTGGGAGCCGGGCACCAGCTCGCGCGCCTGCACGCCGGTGAAGCCGCCGAACCAGGCCAGTTGAACCTGGTTGTTGCGAAAGGCGGTGACCGAGGCGGCGTAGGAGGTCACGGGGATGAAGCGCACGTCGACGTCGAGCTCGTCGGACAGGTAGTCCGCCACCGACTGGAAGCGCTGCTGCAGGCGCGTTTCGTCCTCGTCGGGAATGGCGGTGAACACCAGGGTGTCGGCGGCGGCGAGCGGCGAGACCAGCGCAAGCAGAACGGCCGCACGGGCCAGAAACGGTTGGCGAGACATAAGAGCGTCCTTTCATGAAGAGAGAAACCGGCGCCGAACACGCCGAAGCAGACCTCAGGAAAGCATACCAGCTCTTCGCTCGAAAGCCTTCACCGCGCTGCCCGGTTTTGGCCTTTTCCGCGCCGGGTCGCTTCGCCGCGCCGCTGTCACAAAGCTGTAAGGTCTTCGTCCTACGCTGGTCGGCGCCCCTCACCCGGAGACTCCCATGTTCAAGCGTCCGCTCTGCCTTGCCATTGCCCTATCGACCCTCACGCTTGTCGGCACCAGTGCCGCCGAGACGCTCACGCTCTACACCAGCCAGCCCCAGAGCGACGCCCAGCAGACCGTGGATGCCTTCATGGCTGCCCACCCGGAGATCGAGGTGGAGTGGGTGCGCGACGGCACCACACGTTTGATGACGCGGCTGCGCTCGGAGCTCGCCGCCGGCGTGAGCAACCCGGACGTGCTGTTGATCGCCGACAGCACCACCATGGAGTCGCTCAAGCGCGACGGCCACCTGCAGCCCTACCAGAGCCCGGAGCGCGAGGCGTACGATAGTGAGCTGTTCGACCCCGAGGGCTACTACTACGGCACCAAGCTGATCACCACCGGCATCGTCTACAACACCGGCGCCGAGCATCAGCCGTCGAGCTGGCAGGATCTGCTCGAACCCGACTACGCAGGCCTGGTGGCGATGCCGAGCCCGCTCTACTCCGGTGCGGCGCTGATCCACATGGCGGCGATCACCGACCACCCGGCGCTTGGCGAGGCGTACTACGAGGGCCTTCGCGACAACCGCGTCGAGGCGCAAAGCGGCAACGGCGGCGTGTTCAACGCGGTGGCGGCGGGCACCAAGGCCTACGGCATCGTGGTGGACTTTCTGCCCATTCGCGAAGCGGCCAAGGGCTCGCCGGTCGAATTCGTGTTCCCCGACGAGGGCGTGAGCGCGGTGACCGAGCCGGTGGCGATCATGGAAGGCGCCGAAAACGTCGAGGCGGC
>NZ_JAMZBD010000276.1:0-4254 GCF_024158685.1 Halomonas sp. 707D4
GGCGTAAAGTGGCCGACCGTCCCCTGCCGGGAGGCGGCGGGGGCAGCGCGCTCGCCACGCTCGCGCGCCTTGCGGTGAGCCTGCTTGTCGATCTTCTGCTCGAGGGTATCGGCCGCATCGGCAAGCTCGTCGTGATAGCGCTCCCAGTCCTCCCAGTCGTGTGGGGTGCCGGACTTCGGCCGATCGCCGCCGGCGCCACGGGCACGGGCCCAGGCTTTCTCTTCGAGGGTGTTGGGCCGGTCGGGGTCACGCTCGACGCCAACGCCCTTGCGGGTCATGTATTCGCGGGCATCCATGTATCGCTCCTTGGTGAAGGCGGTGCTCGTACCCTCGGGGCCTGCCGCAGGCAGGGTGTCCCGGTCGTGCAGCGCGCAGGAAATGGACGTACTATATACGAACCAAAAAAAACCGCTGCCGGGAGGCAGCGGAAGCAAGGGATCGAAAAAGAAGCCAGTGCAACACTTCTAGCGACTGCTATCGCGCGTTGCCTGTACACTATCTGACAGTGAATTGGAAAAAAGTTCTCGACAGGACAAAGTTTTCGTCTTTTTTTGTTTGTGATGCTCCCGAACCGGGCCTGCAAAGCGGTTGAGGAGCCTTCCATGGCGCTGTATCTACTGGTGCTGGGCGTCTGCGTCGTGGTGATCGGCTCGGTGCTGGCCATCCTGATGACGGCCAGCACGCCACGCTATCGAACCGAGCCGAAGGATCTGCTCGCCCTTTTCGACAAGGCGCTCGAGAGCCGGGTCGGCGAGACGGAGTGGAACGCCTTGATCGGCTACCCGATCCGCCACGATGAATACCTGGACGGCGTTCGCCGCCGCGCAGCGCACCTGATGGACCAGCACGGGCGCCGCTGGCAGATCGCCCGGGGCAAGCCGCTTCTGAGTGCCACCGGCCAGCTAGAATTGAAGGCATTGCGCGATCATCTCGCCGCCCACACCGCGCTGCGCCGCCAGTAAGGCGTTTCGCTTTCGTAGAGGGAGCCGTCCATGTTCAGTACCATTCGCCAGATTCCTCTGGAAAGTGCGGTCAAGCACCACGCCCACGACTTCCACCAGATCGTGATCACCCTGTGCGGCTCCTCGGAGTTCGAGATCGAGGGGCTCGGCGGGCGGGTCAACGCCTTCTCCGGCTGCATCGTGCCGGCGAACCACGAGCACTACTACTCGGGCCAGGGCTACAATCGCCAGTTGATCTTCGATCTTCCGGAGCTCGCCCCGGCGCTGACCGGCGAGCACCGCGAGCTGATCGCACTGTTCGACGCCCCGCGCTTCTTCGCCCTCGACGGCTCGCTCCGCCACTATCTGGCGTTCGTCGAAAGCGAGCTGCTCCAGGGGCGCCACGGCAACGACGCGCACCAGCCCGACCGGCTGGCCGCCACGCTGCTCGGCGCCCTCAAGGCGCGTCTCACCGCGCCGCTCGCCGACGGCCGGCGCCGGCTGGATCTCGCTCCCATCGACCGCTTCATCGCTGCCCACCTGGCCGACGAGCTGCGGGTGGCGGATCTTGCCCGCATCGCCTGCCTTTCCGAGGCGCATTTTTCCGAGCGTTTTCGCAGCCAGACCGGGCTTTCGCCCTGGCAGTACGTGCGCCGCAAGCGCCTGAACGCCGCGCGCGAGCTGATCACCCGAAGCCGGATGCCGCTGACCGACATCGCCATCCAGACGGGTTTCGCCAACCAGAGCGCGCTCTCCCACGCGTTTCGACGCAGCTACGGGCTTTCGCCGCGCTCGCTGCGCCAGGAAGACGCGGCCGCGCTCGATGTGGAAGGTGCCGCCCGGACGTCTCGCCGGGCGCTGGGCAAGCGCCGCCCTGCCGGTTCGGCGCAAAACTCCTGAACGCGAGAGAATGTGACGATACGTCGCGCTTGCCGTGAAATTGACACGTTTTGCCATGAAACCGACATACAACCGTGCGCCTGGCGCTCTACATTCGTTCGTCATCGGGTAGACCACCAGTTTTTTCCTCTCTCAGATACCGGGGGCCACAATGCTCAACGCCAAGAAAATGCGTGATCCTGCCGTCTGGCAAACCGACCTCGACACGCTGCTCGCCACCGTCAGCGACCACTACATCGTCGACGAGGACAGCTACGTCCATGAGCTGATCAAGGTGCTCGACGTGGGTCGCGAGGACTTCGAGCGCATCGGCAGCAGTACCGCCGAACTCGTGCGCGACGTGCGCAAGATGGATACCGCGGTGGATACCATCGACGAGCTGTTGCAGCAGTACAGCCTCGATACCCACGAGGGATTGATGCTGATGTGCCTGGCCGAGGCGATGCTGCGCATCCCCGACAAGGTCACGGCGGACGCGCTGATCGAGGACAAGCTTGGTCCGGCGGACTGGCAGTCCCACGTCGGCAAGAGCGATTCGTGGATGGTCAACGCCTCGACCTGGGGGCTTCTGATGACCGGTCGGGTGCTCAAGCTCGACCACCCGCGGGAAGGCCAGCCCGCCACCTTCATCAACCGCATGGTCAACCGCCTGGGCGAGCCGGTGATTCGCCGCGCCATGGTCGAGGCGATGAAGATCATGGGCAAGCAGTTCGTGCTCGGGCGCAACATCGACGAGGCGCTCAAGCGCTCGAAGCCGCTGTTCAACAAGGGCTACACCTACTCCTACGACATGCTCGGCGAAGCCGCGCGTACCCGTGATGACGCCAAGCGCTACTTCGACGACTACGCCCGCGCCATCGAGGCCGTCGGCAAGACCTCCCAGCGGCTGAGCGACAAGACGCCCAAACCGTCGGTCTCGATCAAGCTCTCGGCGCTGCACCCGCGCTACGAGTTCGGCCGCCGCGAGCAGGTGCTCGCCGAGCTCGTCGACACCGTGGTGAAGCTGGTGCGTCGCGCCCGCGAGCTCGACGTGGCGCTGACCGTCGATGCCGAGGAGGTCGATCGCCTGGAGCTGTCGCTCGAGGTGTTCCGCGCCATCTACGAAAGCGATGCTGCCCGCGGCTGGGGCCACTTCGGCCTGGTGGTCCAGGCCTACTCCAAGCGCGCGCTGCCGGTGCTGCACTACCTGAACCGCCTGGCGGACCTGCAGGGCGACGAGATTCCGCTGCGCCTGGTGAAAGGTGCCTACTGGGACAGCGAGATCAAGGAGTCCCAGCAGCTCGGCGTCGACGGCTACCCGGTCTACACCCGCAAGGCGTGCACCGACGTGGCGTATCTCGCCTGCGCCCAGTTCCTGCTCTCGGAAGACACCCGCGGGCGCATCTTCCCGCAGTTCGCCACCCACAACGCGCATACCGTCACCGCCATCGTCGAGCTCGCCAACCGCCATCGCCGGCCGTTCGAGTTCCAGCGCCTGCACGGCATGGGCGAGGCGCTCTACGACGCCGCCCTGACGCGCGCCCCGGACGGCACCTACTGCCGCATCTACGCCCCGGTCGGTGCCCACAAGGACCTGCTCCCCTACTTGGTGCGACGGCTTCTGGAAAACGGCGCCAACTCCTCCTTCGTCCACCAGCTGGTCGACCCGGACGTGCCGGTCGAGTGGCTCTGCCAGCACCCGGTGGAAACCCTCAAGCAGTACAAGACCTTCGCCAATGCGCGCATTCCGCAGCCCCGCGACATCTACGGGCCCAAGCGCAAGAACTCGCGCGGGGTGAACCTGAACATCCGAAGCCACTATGAGCCGCTGATGGAGAAGATGGCCTCGTTCATGGACAAGCAGTACGCGGTCAAGCCGCTGCTCGCCGTCGAGGTGGCCGACGATGCGGCCAACACCCACCGGGTGACGTCGCCTTATGATCGTGGCCAGAGCGTGGGCACCGTGCAGTGGACGAGCCAGGAGCAGGCAAGGCAAGCGGTCGATGCCGCCTGGGAAGCGTTCCCGCGCTGGGACGCCACGCCGGTTGCCGAGCGCGCCGCAATCCTGCGCCGCCTGGCGGATCTGATGGAAGAGCACATGGCGGAGCTGATGGCGCTCTGCTCGCGGGAAGGCGGCAAGCTCTTGACCGACGGTGTCGACGAGATCAAGGAGGCGGTGGACTTCTGCCGCTACTACGCCATGCGCGCCGAGGAGTCGTTCGGCGAGGTGATCGAGCTGCCCGGCCCGACCGGCGAGTCCAACCGTTTGAGCATGGGCGGCAAGGGCGTGTTCGCCGCGATCAGCCCGTGGAACTTCCCGGTGGCGATCTTCTGCGGCCAGATCGTCGCCGCGGCAGTGGCCGGCAACACCGTGCTCGCCAAGCCCGCGGAGCAGACCTCGATCATCGCCCACCGCGTCATCGAGCTTCTGCAT
>NZ_JAMZBD010000277.1:0-4240 GCF_024158685.1 Halomonas sp. 707D4
CACCTCGACGGCGCGCGGCTGTTCAACGCCATGGTCGCCACCGGCACGACGCTCGAGGCGATGTGCCAGCCGTTCGACAGCGTGTCGCTGTGCTTTTCCAAGGGACTCGGCGCGCCGATCGGATCGGCCTTGGTGGGCTCGCACGCGTTCATCGACAAGGCGCGGCGCTGGCGCAAGGTGGTCGGCGGCGGGATGCGCCAGGCCGGCATCATCGCCGCGGCCTGCCAATACGCCCTGGAGCATCACGTGGCGGATCTGGAAAAGGATCACCGCCGCGCGGCCCGCCTGGGCGAAGGGCTTTCCGCCCTGCCCGGCATCACCGTCACGTCGCAGGCGACCAACATGGTGTTCGCCGAGGTCGAGCACGCCCACGTCGCGCCGCTCGCCGCCTGGCTCAAGGAGCACGACATCCTGCTCGACCTGGTCTACGCCACGCGCTTCGTGGTCCACCGCGATATCGATGACGCGGACATCGAGCGCGTGATCGAGGTGATGCAGGCGTACTTCAAGCGCTGATCCCCCTACAGGCGGCGCAGACCCCACATGAAGTAGGCGCCGCCGATCAACGAGGCCACCAGCCCCGCGGGTATCTCGTAAGGGAAGATCACCTGTCGGCCCACCCAGTCCGCCAGCACCATCAACAGCATGCCGATCAGCGCGGCGCCGACGAGATGGTGGCGGGCGCGGGAAAACCCGGCCAGGCGCGCCATGTGCGGCGCCAGCAGGCCGATGAACGAAAGCGGCCCCACCACCAGCGTCGCGCAAGCGGTGAGCAGCGCCACCAGCAGGAGCAGCGCCAGCCGGGCCTGGTTCAGGGTCACCCCCAGCGCCTTCGCCGTGGGCGCGCCCAGCGGCAGGATATCGAGCCAGCGCGTGAAAGGCAGGATCAAGAGCGTCAAGAGCGCCGCGATCGCCCCGATCCACACAGCACTGGTCACGTCCACGTAGTAGGTGGAGCCGGCAAGCCAGGCGATCACCTGCTGGCCGCGCGGGTCGCCGCCGGCCAGCATCACGTTTCTCACCGCATCGAACAGCGCCGTGATCGCCACCCCGGTCAGCAGCAGCCGCTCCGGCACGAACCCGCTCTTGCGATTGATGCCGACCAGCACGATCAGCGTGACCAGCGCCCCCAGGGTGCCCACCGCCACCAGCAGGGGTTGAGTGGGCGCAGGCAGCAGATAGATGCCCAGAATCAAGGCGATGGCGCAGCCGCCACTGACGCCCAGCACTTCGGGGCTCGCCATGGGGTTGGCGGAAAGCCGCTGCAAGAGGGTGCCGGCCATGGCCAGCATGATGCCGCTGGCGGCGGCGGCGAGCACCCGGGGCAGGCGCCACTCGACCACGTCCCACTGGGTAGGCGCCAGCCAGTACCAGCCATCCACCCCTTGCCCCAGCAGCAGCCCCAGAAGCGCAAAGACCGCAAGCCCCAGCGAGAGTCTCACCGCCAAGCGCCCAGGTGCTGGATGACGCGTCGCGAACACGCTGGCGCCCTTGGGGGGCTGGCCGCTTGAAAGGCGCAGGCGCGGAATGAGCCACAGCAGCAAGGGCGCGCCCAGCGCCCCGGTGATCGCGCCGGTGGGAATGAAGGCCGCCGTCGCCCCGGAGAAGAATTGCAGTAGCTGGTCCGTGGTCGCCAGCAGCATGGCCCCCAGGAGTGTGGACCAGACCAGCCGCGCGCCGAGTCGGCGAGCGCCGGCCATGCGCACGATATTGGGGGCGGCCAGACCAATGAACCCGATGATGCCCACCACGCTCACGATGCTGCCGGTCAGGAAGACCGCCAGCCCCATGCCCGCAAAGCGCAGCCCCGACAGCGAGACCCCGAGGCTCTTGGCACTGGCATCGTCGAGCTCGAGAACCGCCAGCGGACGCAGCAGCAACCAGGCGAGCACCGCACCGATGACGAGCCTGGGCGCGAGCATCGCAGCGCCGTCCCAGCCGTTCTGGGCAAGCGATCCCGCCCCCCAGATCAAGAGCCCCGCCAGGGTTTCGTGATTGAACAGCAAAAGCGCCGTGGCGAGCGCGCCGAGATACAGGTTGACCACCAATCCCGCCAGCACGACGACGATGGGCGCAAGACCCCGCCGCCAGGAGAGCAGAAACACCAGTCCCACCGCCAGGGCCCCGCCGGCCAGGGCGATCCACTCCCGCCCGATGACCAGCAGCCCCGGCGTCAGCACGGTGGCCACCATCAGCGCCAGGTTCGCCCCGGAGGCGACGCCAAGGGTGGTGGGCGAGGCGAGCGGATTACGCAGTACCTGCTGCATCAAGACCCCGGCCAGCCCCAGTCCAGCGCCGGCCAGCAGCGCCACCACCAGTCGTGGCCACCAGGCGAAATAGAGCAGCAGTTCCTGGGGGTCGGCGAAGGTCGGGGTGACCAGCACGCTGACGGCATCCATCACGCCGCCCTGGGCCTGCAGGCCGAGTATCACCAGTACTGCCAGCGGCAGGCTGAGCAGTAGACACGTTTTTGCAGGGGAGACGCCCCCTCTTTTCTGAGCCCACGGCGCATTGCCCGGCATAGTCACTACCTTACTGTCTCGACCCGTCCGAAGCTCGTGCGGCACGGCGCGGGCGGGTCACGAAATTGGCCGAGTGGCGGCGAAGCATTTTAAATGATAACCATTAGCACTACAATTAAGCCGGGCTCACCGCTACACGCGATCGGCGCCGGCTGTCAAATGATAACCATTCACGATACAATTCCGGCGTCGTACGCCCTCGGGTCACCAGGAGTTCCCCATGTTCGAGGTTAAAGGCGCCACGTTCGCCATCGATGGCAAGCCCCTTCTCCAGCCTATCGAGCACACCTTTCACCAAGGCAAGGTCTACGGGCTGATCGGCCATAATGGTTCCGGCAAGTCGACCCTGATCAAGCTGCTCGCTCAGCAGCAGCCGATCAGTCAGGGGAACATCCACTTTGACCACCGGCCCCTGGACGCCTGGGGCAATCGCGAATTCGCGCGCCAGGTGGCCTACCTGCCCCAGCACCTGCCCAGCGCGGAAAACCTCACCGGACGCGAACTGGTCGCCTTCGGCCGCTACCCCTGGCACGGGCTTCTGGGTCGGCATACGGCAAAGGACAAGCAGGCGATCGAGCGGGCCATCGCGCTGACCCACACCGAGGCGTTCGCCGACCGGTTGGTCGACACCCTCTCCGGGGGCGAGCGCCAGCGGGTGTGGCTGGCGATGCTCCTGGCCCAGGGCAGCCGCTTTCTGCTGCTCGACGAGCCCCTGGCCGCGCTGGACATCGCCCATCAAATGGAGGTGCTCGCGCTCATTCGCAAGCTCTGCGACGAGCTCGACCTGGGCGTGATCATCGTGCTGCACGACATCAACATGGCCTCACGCTACTGCGACGAGCTGATGGCGCTGCACAGCGGTCGCCTGCTCGCCCATGGGGCGCCCCGGGAAATGATGCGCGATACCACCCTGGAGGCGATCTACGGCCTGCCCATGCAAGTCATGACTCACCCCAACGGCCAACACGCCATCGCCGTCGCCCAATGAGCCGCGTGCGCACCCTTCGGTGGGCGCTGGCGTGGCTTGCCGCTCTCGCCCCGCTTCATGCAACGGCAAACGATCTCGTGACCCTGGACTGGACCGTCGCCGAAACCCTGACCGCCCTTGGCACGCCGCCCGTGGGGCTGGCGGAACTTCCCCAGTACCAGCGCTGGAGCGGCGCCGAGGCGGTTCCCGCCATCACCCGGGACATCGGCCTTCGCGCCCAGCCCAATCGCGAGCTGATCGCCCAGCAGTCCCCAAACCATATCCTGCTATCGCCGCTCTTCATGCGCCTGGGCGATTCGCTCGGGGCCATCGCGCCGGTCACGGGGGTTGCGACCTACGAGCCCGGGGGCTCGCTTTGGCAGCGCCTGGCCCGAACCACGCACACCCTGGCCGACCTCGGCGGCGACGAGAACGCGGCGAGCGCGCTGATCGAGAACGTAGAAGCTTCACTGGCACGCCACAGGGCCGCGCTGGGTGAGCAGCCGCCCTTGATCGTGCTGCAGTTCATCGATGCCCGCCACCTGCGCGTCTTCGGCGAGCAGAGCCTGTTCGCGGCGGTGATGGAGCGCATGGGGCTGGTCAACGTTTGGCGCGAGCCGACCAACCAGTGGGGATTTTCGACGGTGGCGCTGGAGGAGCTGTTGCGCCACCCGGAGGCGACCCTGGTGGTGGTCGAGCCGCTGCCCGCCGGCCTGCAGGCGGGCTTCGCCGACAATGCGCTGTGGCAGCA
>NZ_JAMZBD010000278.1:0-4238 GCF_024158685.1 Halomonas sp. 707D4
GGTCTGGGCGGTCATCACGCTGTGATTCTCGTCCTTGAGCTCGCCGCCCATGTGGCGCACCACCACCATGGCCGTCTCGACCATCGCCTCGAAAGCGGCGGCGGTGTCGATCGCGCCGGGCAGTGGCATCAGGAAGGTGATGCCCGGAGTCGAAAACTCGCCCATCTCCTCGATCGGGAAGGTGCCGGGCTTGACCACGTTGACCATCGAGAACTGCAGCTCGCTGTCGTCGCTTTCGGTCTCGAAGCGGTGGAATACGCCCATGGTGCGGCTGTAGCGAAGGCCGCAGGCCATCATCAGTTCGAGCAGCTTGCTGCCGTCGAAGCCCTCTTCCTCGCGGGAGAGCACGCTGATGACCACCATTTCCGCGGCGTGGGTCAGGGTTTCCTTGGCGTGGGCACCGGAGACGTCGTGGCGCAGCGCCTTCTCGAGGGTGGGATGGACGCGGACCACGCTGTCCTGGGAGCTGTCCTGGAAATAGGCACTTTCCTGCTCGTCGAAGCGTTCATCATGATCATCGACGGTGTCGAAGGCGTCACGCTCATCACGCTCGCTGCGCCGACGCAGGGCGCTCAGCGACGGTTCGGCGCTGTAGAGTTCGTCATCCTCGAAGCGGGTGGCCGAGACGGCCTGCGCTTCGCGAGCGCGGGCGTGCTCCTGGGCCAGACGCGCCTTCTCGGCCTCGGCCGCCTGCTTCGCCTCGCGACGCTGCTCGGCTTCCAGCGCCTTGCGCTCGGCCTTCTGCTTGGCCAGCGCCTTGGCGCGCTCAGCCTTTTCGGCCTTCTTGCGGGCACGCTCCTGGCGACGCTCGATCAAGCGGCGCTTGAAGGAGCGGCCCATGCCTTCGAAATCCACCAGCTTGTACTCGTCGATGTCGTCGTCGCCGAGCTCGCCAGCCGTATTGGAGCGCAATTGACGGCGCTTGGGCGTATCGCCGCTCTTGGTGAAAGCGGCATCGCCGGGCTCGGCGCGCAGTACCGGCTCCGCGCTCTCGACCGGGGAAGCGGGCGTCTCGGGCACGGCTTCGCTCGCTGCGGGCGAACTGTTGTCGGCCGGTTGAGTCTCGTCGCTTGCGCTCGCGACGGGCTTGGGCTCGTCCGCGGCGGCGTTCACTGTGGAATCGGGAGTCTCGGCTGCGCTGGCCTGCGGGGCGGGTGTCTCCACCGCCGAGAGAGAGGGCTCGGCGACAGGCGCGGTGAAAACGGGTTCATCGGCGAACAGGCTCGGCTCGCGGCGCTCTTCGATGACGGGCTTTTCGGCAATGGTCTTTTCGACAGTGGCTTTGTCGACATAGGCCTTTTCGACAGCAGGTTTTTCGCGGGATTTATCGAGGCGCTTGGTGTCGCGTACCCGGGGGGTGGAGCTGGCCTTGAAGGCCGACGGTGCCTCACCTTCGAAGGCGCCCTGGTAGGCCATGCGCTGGCCGCCAATGGCGCCTTTGGACCTGGCGGCCGCCTTGGAAAACGAACGACGGAAATCGGAGAGGACTCTGGACGGGCCGGGGTGCTCCTGACGCTCGAGCTTGGGCTTGTTGCCAAGGCCGCTGTAGTCGGCGGGCTTGACCACCCGGGCGCCACCGTTGGGCAACTCCCAGTTGACCTCGGCCTCGCGAGCCTCGTCGTCGAGCTCCTGACGAGACGCCTTGGGCAGGTTATCGACCGCCTGGTCGAGGCGCGGCACCCGACGCTGACGTTGAAGCCTGCGAACCCCGTCGACCACGATAAGCGATACCAACGCCAATCCTAGAATGATTAACCACTCTCTTAATTCCATGTCGAGCATTCCATGGGTCATTTAACCGGTTAGGGCGCTACGCTTGCGATATCCACGTCCGTACAGGGGCTATATTTACCACCAAGCATAGTGCAGCTGCTACAAAAAAAGGGCGACCTATTGCTTATTGTGCGCGCATGCACCGAGTGTTAATTATAGCTCGGCACAAAAAGTCCAGCGCTTGGACAGACGATTTCGCCAAAAGTGCCATCCTGGCCTCTTATCGGGTCGATCCCCCTCCTGCAATGACGCCCCTGGCCTTATTATCCGGCGCCCGTACGCATGTACCGTTGGCCGCTGCGTCGAACGATGGCGGGGTGAAACGCGCCTGAAATCGTTAACCCGCTACTAATTATAGTTCGTCTCACACTTCGCTAATGCGGTAATTGTAGAAGGGTTAACTCAATATGACAAAATCTTACAGCCTTGTCGAAGCATTAAACAAGCACAATCAAAGTGTGATCGCAACTCTTATTATCGGGCACTTGAAAGTTTCGACCAGAACGAGTCGGCGAACCCGTTTGCCAGTGAGCGCGGCTTCACTATATGTATCTCCAGTGGTATATCGTTGCCGCCATCGAAGGCCCTTACCAGACGCCCCTCTTCAATCTCCTGTTCTGCAAGACTTTCCGGCAGCCATGCCAACCCCTTGTCCTCCAGGGCCATCGACATCAGTACTGCCGCAAGATGGCTGGTGAAGTGCGCCGGCAAGAGGCAGGCGGACACTTCTCGGTCATGAACGTGCTGCTCGACGATTCTTCCCAATCCAGACGACCGAGAATAAGCAAGATAGGGAAAAGGTCGATCGCCTCGCTGCTTCAATGCTCTTCCGACCAAGGCGACGAGTTTATCTTCGCCAACGATACAACTCTCATAATATTTGGCGGGAAAAAGTGAGTCCGCTAAAGGATCCCGGTGACTGAGCAGAAAGTGCGCCTTGCCTTCCATCAACAATCGCTCACAGCCGGCCATGGTATCCGAGTGGAGCTGGATGGCCGCAACGGGGGCGGCATCGATGCGTCGTATCCAGCGCGGGAAGAAGGTGAACGACAGCGAATGGGTGGCCGCGAACTGCAGTGTCTTCAGGCTGTGCCCTGCCGCCTCCTGGGCGCGGGCGCGCAGCGCATAGAGTGCCTGGCTCGCCTGGGCGGCGCTCTCCTGCACCTGGCGGCCCGCCTCGGTGAGCGTGGTGCCCTGGGGCGTGCGCGCAAACAGCGCCACCCCCATCCACTGTTCCAGCGCGCGAATGCGCCGGCTGAAGGCCGGCTGGGTGACATGACGCGCTTTCGCGGCGCGCACGAAGCTCTTGTGCTCGGCAAGAGCGGCGAAGTCCTCGAGCCAGGAAAGCTCCATGGCAATGCCTCTTTAGCATGGGGTGGGCCAGTATAGGCATTGGCCGCCGGGGTTCGCCATGCCTATCGTGGGGCGTGTTTCCCCCAACGACATGAAGGAGCGCGCCATGCGCATTGTGGACATTCGCGAGAAGACGGTCTCGATCGCCTCGCCCATCGCCAACGCCTATATCGACTTCTCCAAGATGACCTGCTCGGTGGTCGCCGTGATCACCGACGTGATTCGCGACGGCAAGCCCGTCATCGGCTACGGCTTCAATTCCAACGGCCGCTACGGTCAAGGGGCGCTGATGCGCGATCGCTTCATCGACCGTGTGCTCGAGGCGGACCCGGCGAGCCTGATCGACCAGGCCCACGACAACCTCGATCCCTTCGCCATCTGGAAGACCCTGATGAGCAACGAGAAGCCCGGCGGCCACGGCGAGCGCTCCGTGGCGGTGGGTACCCTCGACATGGCAGTGTGGGACGCCGTCGCCAAGATCGCCGAAAAGCCGCTCTACCGGCTGCTCGCCGAGCGCTACCGCGACGGCCAGGCCGACGACAAGGTGTGGGTCTACGCCGCCGGGGGGTACTACTACCCGGGCAAGGGCAACGAGAAGCTTCAGGACGAGATGCGCAGCTACCTTGATCGCGGCTACGAGGTGGTCAAGATGAAGATCGGCGGCGCCTCACTGGACGAGGACCTGCGCCGCATCGAGGCGGTGCTCGAGGTGGTGGGCGACGGTCGCCACCTGGCGGTGGACGCCAACGGCCGCTTCGATCTCGACACCGCGATCGCCTACGCCCGGGCGCTCAAGCCTTACGATCTCTTCTGGTACGAGGAGGCCGGCGACCCGCTGGACTACGCCCTGCAGGCCGAACTCGCCGAGCACTACGACGGCCCCATGGCCACCGGAGAGAACCTGTTCTCCCACCAGGATGCCCGCAACCTGCTGCGCCACGGCGGCATGCGGCCGGACCGGGACTACCTGCAGTTCGACTGTGCCCTCTCCTACGGGCTGGTGGAGTACATGAAGACGCTGGAGGTGATGAAAGAACTCGGCTGGTCGAGCCGGCGGGTGGTGCCCCACGGCGGCCACCAGATGTCACTGAACATCGCCGCCGGGCTCAAGC
>NZ_JAMZBD010000279.1:0-4232 GCF_024158685.1 Halomonas sp. 707D4
AACGCCCGTATGGAGCGGGCAGATCCTTCGCTGCGAACAGATACGCGAAAACCAGGCGCGAAAGACGGCCTGTCATGAAATGCTGGAATCGGCTATCGAAAAACCGGGAAACGAAAAAGAGCGGGTAACGCGAAACTAGGGAAGATGCTTCATGAGGATCGTCGAAAGACGCTTGGCTCCCCGAACAGGACTCGAACCTGTGACCCAATGATTAACAGTCATTTGCTCTACCAACTGAGCTATCGGGGAACGTCTTCAAGACGAGTGGTCTTGCCGGGCGTAGTCGATGTGGCTCCTCGAACAGGACTCGAACCTGTGACCCAATGATTAACAGTCATTTGCTCTACCAACTGAGCTATCGAGGAACATCGAACTGCTTGACTACGGTGCTTGAGTGGAGCGTTTGGCTCCTCGAACAGGACTCGAACCTGTGACCCAATGATTAACAGTCATTTGCTCTACCAACTGAGCTATCGAGGAACTGCTCAAACACGGTGCGTAGTATACTCATGGAAACGCTCGGGTCAAGTCTCGATTGCTGTCGGCGCTAGCCGCTGGAATCTTGTATCCGTATAATGTGCCTACTCTTTAGCGACACTCAAGGCACGCACCCGCGGCCAAATCGACGCTCCACTCATTTTCGTCGCACGACGATCCATAGATGACAGGTACCGATGGCGAAGAAGCTCTTCATCAAAACGCACGGCTGCCAAATGAACGAGTACGACTCCTCGCGCATGGCGGATCTACTCGGCGAATCTCACCAGCTGGAACTCACCGATGACGAGAAGGAAGCCGACGTCATCCTGCTCAACACCTGCTCGATTCGCGAGAAGGCCCAGGAGAAGGTGTTTCACCAGCTAGGGCGCTGGAAGAAACTCAAGGACGCCAATCCGGACCTGGTGATCGGGGTCGGCGGCTGCGTGGCGAGCCAGGAAGGCGAGGCGCTGAGAAAGCGCGCGCCCCACGTCGACATGGTGTTCGGCCCGCAGACCCTGCACCGCATCCCGGCGATGATGGATGCGCGCAACGCCGCCGCAGCCTCCGGCGCCAACATGATCGCCGCGGTGGACGTCACCTTCCCGGAAATCGAGAAGTTCGATCATCTGCCCAAGCCCTCCTCCGACGGCGCGACGGCGTTCGTGTCGATCATGGAAGGCTGCTCGAAGTACTGCACCTTCTGCGTGGTGCCCTACACCCGTGGCGAGGAGGTCTCGCGGCCTTTCGAAGCGGTGATGGACGAGGTGATCCACCTGGCCGACCAGGGCGTTCGCGAGATCAACCTCCTGGGCCAGAACGTCAATGCCTACCGCGGCGACAACCAGCTCGGCGAGGAGATCGATCTTGCCGAGCTGATCGCCTGCGTGGCGGCGGTGGAAGGCATCGACCGGGTACGCTTCACCACCTCCCACCCGGTGGAGTTCACCGAGAGCCTGGTCGAGGCCTACGCCGAGATCCCGGAGCTGGTGAGCCACCTGCACCTGCCGGTGCAGTCGGGCTCGGATCGCATCCTCGCGGCGATGAAGCGCGGCCACGACCGCGAGGAGTACATCGCCAAGATGGAGCGCATCCGCGCCAACCGTCCGGACATCAGCTTCTCCTCGGACTTCATCATCGGCTTCCCCGGCGAGACCGAGCAGGACTTCGAGGACACGATGGATCTGATCCACCGCATCGGCTTCGATCACTCCTTCAGCTTCGTCTACTCGGCGCGCCCGGGCACCCCGGCCTCGGGGCTTCCCGATGACACCCCGGAGAGCGTCAAGAAGCAGCGCCTGGCGATCCTGCAGGATCGTATCCTGCAGCAGGCTGCCCAGATCAGCCGGCGCATGGTGGGCTCCACCCAGCGCATCCTGGTCACCGGCTTCTCGCCGAAGGACCCGGGCCAGCTCTCCGGGCGCACCGAGAACAACCGCGTGGTGAACTTCCGCGCCGCCAACCCGGCCGAGCTGATCGGCTACTTCGTCGATGTCGAGATCACCGAGGCCCTGCCCAACTCGCTGCGCGGCGAACTCGCCTCCCCCGAACGTTATTGACGGCTATTTGCCCCAAGTAATTGCCCAGGCGAAGCCTGGGCATTAAGCTCTGATCTACACCCATCGAAAACGGATCGCCTACTCTTGAGCCAGCCATCACCCCAGGCCAATCGAATTATCACCGTCAGTCTCGAACCCAACGATCCGCAGCGGCTGGCAAGCCTCTGCGGTCAGCGCGATGAGCACCTGAAACTGATCGAGGACCGGCTGGACGTCACGCTTCGAAACCGTGGCAACATCTTCCAGCTGGCGGGCGCGGCGAATCGCATCAAGGCCGCGGCCAACGTGCTGGAGCACCTCTACCGCGAAACCGCGGCCAGCGAGCTTTCGCCGGACACGGTGCATCTGTTTTTGCAGGAGTCCGGGCTCGAGGCGCTGGACGACGAAGAGGGCGGTGAAGAGAGCGGTGACGTGATCATGCGCACCCCGCGCACCATGATCAAGCCGCGCGGCTTGAACCAGCAGCGCTACGTCACCAGCATTCGCGAGCACGACATCAACTTCGGCATCGGCCCGGCGGGTACCGGCAAGACCTACCTTGCCGTTGCCGCCGCGGTCGAAGCGCTCAACAGCCAGGAAGTGCGCCGCATCCTGCTGGTGCGCCCGGCGGTCGAAGCCGGCGAGAAGCTCGGCTTTCTGCCCGGCGATCTTGCCCAGAAGATCGACCCGTACCTGCGCCCGCTCTACGACGCGCTGTATGAAATGATCGGCTTCGAGCAGGTGGCCAAGCTGATCGAGCGCCAGGTGATCGAGATCGCGCCGCTGGCCTACATGCGCGGGCGCACGCTCAACAACGCCTACATCATTCTCGACGAGAGCCAGAACACCACGCCGGAGCAGATGAAGATGTTCCTGACGCGGATCGGCTTCGGCTCCACCGCGGTGATCACCGGCGACGTGACCCAGGTGGATCTGCCCAAGGGCCAGCGCTCGGGGCTCATCCAGGTGCTCGACGTGTTGAAGGACACCCCGGGGATCGGTGTGACCCACTTCGCCGCCAAGGACGTGGTGCGCCACCCGCTGGTTCAGCGCATCATCGAAGCTTATGATGCCTTCGAGTCGCAGCAGGAGGCCGAGGAGCGCGCCGAGCGCGAAGCGCGCAAGCAGGAACGCGAGGCCCGCCTGGCCGCCCGCGACAGCGCCCCGCGCTGGGACGACGGGCGATGACCGAGATCGTGATCGACCGCCAGGTTGCGGTCAGCGCCGAGGTTCCCTCGCTTTCACAGCTCACCCACTGGGTGGGCTGTGTGTTTTCCGAGCATCCGGGCGACCCTCGCCGGGAGCTGACCATCCGCTTCGTCGAGCAGGACGAGAGCCAGGCGCTCAACCGCGACTACCGCGGCAAGGACAAGCCGACCAACGTGCTCTCGTTTCCGTTCGAGGCGCCGCCGGGCATCGAGCTTCCGCTTCTGGGAGATCTGGTCATCTGCCACGCGGTGGTCGAGGCCGAGGCCATCGAGCAGCGCAAGCCCTTGATGAACCACTATGCCCACATGGTGGTACACGGCACTCTGCATCTGCTGGGGTACGACCATATCGACGACGACGAGGCCGAGGCCATGGAGGCGCTGGAGCGCCGCCTGCTCGCCAACCTCGACATCCCCGATCCGTACGCCGACTGACGTTCGCCTTCGACGCCACCCGTTCGCAACCAAGAGACCCGACGCAATGAGTGAAGACCCATCGAGCACGTCCCACCAGAAATCCTGGCTCGAGAAACTCTTTGGCGCCCTCACCGGTGATTCCGACGAGCCTAGCTCGCGCGATGAACTGCTCACCTTCCTGCGCCACACCGCCGGCAAGCTGAAGCTCGATCAGGACGCCATCATGATCATCGAGGGCGCGCTCGAGATCAGCGACCAGCAGGTGCGCGAGATCCTCATTCCGCGCTCCCAGGTCTCGGCCATCGCCCTCGATCAGACCAGCGACGGCTACCTGCCCCTGATCCAGGAAACCGGCCACTCGCGCTACCCGGTGATCGGCGAGAACCTCGATGACGTCAAGGGCATCCTGCTGGTCAAGGACCTTTTGCCGCTGCTCTCGCGCACCCAGGAGAGCCGCGACACCTTCACCCTCGAGGAGGTGCTGCGCCCGGCGATGTTCATTCCCGAGTCCAAGCGGCTCAACAGCCTGCTCAAGGAGTTTCGCGATACCCACAACCACATGGCGATCGTGGTCGACGAGTACGGCGGTACC